>DASZGN010000409.1:0-16929 GCA_035938775.1 Trinickia sp. | reverse complement strand
AATGGGTGGGGCCGCCGTGTTCATGATGTCTCCATTGAATGGGCTTCGCGGCCCATGGTGCTCACCGTCACGCGGTGAGTTCGAACCCATTGTTACACTGTCAAGTTTGAACGTCAATACGGCATCGCGCCTTTTGATTGCGCGCCATGCGGGCAACAAAAAGCCCGCCAGATTCAGGCGGGCTCTGTCGCAGCGACGGGGCTAATGGGCGACGCCGCAATGTCGCGGCACTGCATTCAACTGGCGGCGGCGACTTTCCTCGCGCGCCGCGCACTCTTGCGCGCCGGCTCCGCGACGTTCGTATGCGGCGCGAGCAGCCCACCCAGCAAGACGCCGCTCACCGTCTGGCAGACGTCGTCGATAAGGTTATCGGGCACTTGGCACAAGCCGCTCTTGCGATCCGACAACAGCGTGGCAAGCCCATGCATGCCCGACCAGACGGCAATGGCCGAAAAACGCGGCGGACGCTCCGCCTCGCACTGATCGGCAAGAAATTCGGCGATCGAGTTGCTGAGGAATTGGAATGACGCCCCGCTCGCCTCCATCAGCTCGGGGTGCCTCTGCTTGTCCGCAATGCGCGGGCCAAACATCAGATGGAAGAGTTCTGGACGCCGCAGCGCGAATCCGACATAGGCCCGCATGACCACGCGCAGCCGCTCTTCCTTCGTCATGCCGTCCTTCAGCGAGGCAAGGCGTTCTGCCATGAGCTGGCGAAAGCCCTCCGACGCGATGGCCGCGAGCAAGCCGTCCTTGTCGCCGAAATGGTGAGTGGGGGCAGTCTGGGACACGCCCGCAAGACGGGCCACTTCGCGCAACGACAGGTCGGCTGCGCCACGCAGCTCCAGCAGTTCGAGCCCTCGTCGAACCATTTCCTCACGAAGGTTTCCGTGATGCCATGAGCTTTTCTTAGTTGGCGTGAGCTGAACAGAAAGTGCGCACATGTTGCCACCGTTTAGTGATGTTCGCTTTTGATTTGGGATGCGCCGGAAATCGCCGGCCTGAGGTATGCATTTTAACTCCGGGCTGTCACCGACTACCACTGACCAAAAGCTTTTTGGCCAATCATCCTGGGCCTCAGGTGGGGCAAGAAGAGCAACAACCCGGGAAATCCCCAAGCTGAAATCGTTTGCCAGCCGCTCGGCACGCTCCTATCATCATCCCCGTAACTTGACACTGTTACAGCACACACAGTAAGGCAAGCGAGCATGACCGCCATGGCCGTCGGCATCGACAAAGTGCGTTGGCGAGGGTCCGTAAAAATGGCGCAAGGTCTTCGGAATATGACAGCGACGAACGAGAGAGACGCAGGCAAGGCACTCAGGCTACAGAGTGTCACGAAGTCATTCGGGCGCACCGAAATCATTCGAGGCGTCGACTGGGACATCGAGAGCGGCGAATGCCATGTGTTGATCGGCCCGAACGGCGCCGGCAAGTCTACCCTGTTCCATCTCATCAGCGGCTACTACACCCCGACGAGCGGCAGCATCCACCTGAACGGCTTGAACATCACGCGTTATAGCGCGAGCCGGATCAGCCGCTCGGGTTTGGGCCGCAGCTTCCAGACCGCGAACCTGTTCGGCCGCCTGAGCGTGTTCGAGAACGCCCGCGTGAGCGCGCTCCGGGCTGCGGGGCACGGCCCGTCGTTCTGGCGCGGCGTGCCGCGCGGCGGACGCGCGGACACTCGCGCGCTCGAAGTGCTCGACGAAGTCGGGCTGCTCGACAAGCGCAACGAGCGCGCCGCGCTCCTCTCCTACGCCGATCAGCGCGCGCTCGAGATCGCCATGGCGCTCGCCGGCGGGCAGAAGGTGCTGCTCTTCGACGAGCCCACCGCGGGCATGAACCGTCAGGAAACGCGTCAGGTGATCGACCTGTTGCGGCGCCTGCGCGCGGCGGACCCCGATCGAACGATGCTCATCATCGAGCACGACATGGATGTCGTGTTCGAGCTGGCCGACCGGCTCTCCGTGCTGGTGTATGGACAGATCATCGCCTGCGACACGCCCGAGCGGGTCCGCGCCAATCCGTCCGTGCAGGAGGCGTATCTGGGAATACCCGCCGGGACCGACTCCGCCGCCCCGACGCACACGATTCAATGACGAACATGAGCTCGATCAGCCAGGGCGAAGCGCCCGCCGCCATGCGCCCGTCCCTCTTCAAGGCGACCCAGATCGAGGCCGGCTACGGCTTGAGCCGGGTCCTGCACGGCGTCGACATCGAAGTGGGCGAAGGCGAAACCGTGGGCCTCATCGGTCGCAATGGCGTGGGCCGTTCGACGCTGCTCAAGGCCATCATGGGTCTCATTGCTTCGCGCGGCGAGATCGAGATGGCGGGCCGGTCGTTGCGCGGTGCGCGCACGCATGAATTGTCACGCGCCGGCATTGCCTATGTGCCCGAAGACCGCAGGATCTTTCCCGACCTCACGGTGCGCGAGAACCTCTCGGTGGGCCGGCCTGCCCGTGCCTCGGCCGGTTCCAACGCGCGCGGCCCGCGCTGGACCGAAGAGGAGTTCTTCGAGCTCTTTCCCAACTTGAAGCGGCGCGCCAATGTGCCCGGCGGCGTGCTCTCCGGCGGCGAGCAACAGATGTTGACGATCTGCCGCGCCTTGATGAGCGAGCCGCGGCTCTTGCTCGTCGACGAGCCCACCGAAGGCTTGAGTCTCGCGATGATCGAACAGGTCGCGGCACTGCTCGCGGAAGTGTCAAAGCGTGGCGTCGCCATCCTGCTCGTCGAGCAAAAACTCACCATCGCGCTCAGGCTCAGCCATCGGCTCACGGTGATGGGGCACGGGCGCATCGTATTCAACGGCAACGTGGAGACCTTTCAGAACACGCCGTCGATCAGGACCGATTGGCTCGAAGTCTGAGCAACACGGTTGAAGCAATAGGCATAGCGCACTCGAAAACGCGCAGCAGGAGACAGAGGTTATGGCAGGTATCGGTTACAAAGGCTTCGCGCGCATTGCCGCGATGGCGGCAACGCTAACATGCGCAAACGTGGCGCACGCAGCGCAGCCTCTTCGGGTCATGCTCATCGACCCGCTCTCGGGTCCGCAATCGGCGACGATGGAGGCCACGACCCGGAATCTGCAATACGCCGTGAAGCGCGACAATGACGCCGGCGGCCTCTTTGGTTCGAAGATCGAGCTCACCACCTGCGACAGCAAGTTCAGCCCGAAGGATGCGAAGAACTGTCTCGATCGCGCGATCGGCAGCGACATCCACTACATCCTTCAGGGCGTCGGCAATAACGTGACGATGACGCTCATCGACGCGATCGAAAAATACAACGCGCGCAACCCCGGCAAGGAGCTCGTCCTCATCAACTGGGCGGGGCTCGACGAGGAGACCACCAATCAGTACTGCTCTTTCTGGCAGTTCCGCACGCAGGCCCATCTCGGCATGGAGTTGAAAGGCGCCGTCATGTCGCTCGAGCCGAGCGTCAAGCGCGTGTACCTGATCAACATGGACTATTCGTCGGGGCAGGACGCCGATGCCGTCAGCAAGCGCATGCTCAAGCAATTGAGGCCGGACATCCAGATCGTCGGCAGCGAACTCTTCCCGCCCAATCGCGTGCAGGACTTCACGCCCTATGTCGCGAAGATGAAGTCGGCCGGGGCCGATGCGGTCATCACGGCCGCAATCGGCACCGATCTTAACCGGCTCGTCAACGCCGGCAACGACATCGGCCTCAATGCCCGCTGGTACACGGTCTACGCGTCGCAGCACGGACAGCTCGCCGCCATCGGTCAAAAGGGCGTCAACCGCGTGTATCAAGCTTCCGATTCCGTCATGAGCATGGACCTGCCGGCGATCGACAAGCTCGAGGAAAGCTCGCGCAAGGACGGCTTCGGCGACTTCGAAAGCGTGCGCATGTATCGCGCGTACCTCTTCCTCACCAACGCCGCGCGCAAGGCCGGCAACACGCAGCCGCTGCAGGTCGCGCAAGCCCTCGAAAAGACCACGGTGACGATCGACAGCTATGGCTCCACGATGCGCGCGAGCGATCATCAGGCGCAAATGCCCGTCTATCTGTCGGTGATGACCCCGGATGCCAAGTTCAAGCAGGACAACACACCGTGGGGCTTCAAGGTGCTCAAGCAATTCAGCAGCGACCAGATGAGCGAGCCGACCACCTGCCACATGAAGCGGCCCGCCGGCACGTAAGCCCGGCATCGGCGCCCGGCCCCGCCGGGCCTTCCGGCTTCATCACGGCTTCATCACGAATCGACAACGGATCGACAAGGTCATGCAAACCCTCGTGCTCGGCCTGTTCAACGGGCTCACCTACGGCATGCTGCTCTTTCTCATGGCGGCGGGCCTCACGCTCGTCTTCAGCATGTTAGGTGTCCTCAACTTCTCCCATGCCGCGTTTTACACGCTGGGCGCTTACTTCGCCTATACCGCCGCGCAGTTGCTCGGCCTGGGATTTTGGGCCGGGCTCGTGGCCGCGCCCCTGTGCTGCGGCTTGCTAGGCGCCTTCGTCGAGCGCTTCGGGCTGCGTCAAGTGCTTCAATACGGCATGCTCGGCCCCCTGCTGCTCACGTTCGGGCTCAACATCGTCATCGTCGAGCTGGTCGGCCTGATCTGGGGCAAGACGCCCGTCGCCTATGCGGTGCCGCACGCGCTCGACACGCCGCTCATCTCCCTGTACGGCATCGACTACTCGGCTTATCGCGCGTTCACCTTCGCCGTGACGCTCGTCGTGCTGGTGGCGCTCTTTCTCGTTCTCAAGGGCACGCGCATCGGCACGATCGTGCGCGCGTCGCTGTCGTATCCGGACATGGTCAACGCACTCGGCCACGACCTGCCGCGGCTGCGCACGATGGTGTTCGCCGCCGGCTCCGCGCTGGCGGGGCTCGCGGGTGCGCTATCGGGCAACTTGCTCGGCACCGAGCCGGGCATGGCGGATCAGCTCGGCGCCATTCTGATGATCGTGATCGTCGTGGGCGGCCTCGGTTCGCTCGCAGGCGCATTCCTCGCGTCGCTCCTCATCGGCGTGCTTCAGACACTCGCCGCGTCGACGGGCCTTGCATGGAGCGATCTCCTTCCGCCACTTCACGGCATGGCCGGCGCGCTCGAACAGCCGATCAGCCGCTTCGCGCCGCTCATCCCCTTCGCCATCGTCCTCGTGGTCCTGGGCGTGCGTCCGCGTGGACTGTTGGGAACGCGTCACTGAGGAATCCGAATGATGTCGAAATTGAAATGCGCGGCAAACCTGTGCTCGCGTCTGGTGAGTGATGGTGATGGGTCCGCGAAGGTTGCCCACACATCGGCCGCCCCCTACGCCGCGTATCTCCCCCCGCGGCCGCGCTTCGCGCTCAACGCGCTCGGATGGCTCGCAGCGCTCGCCGTGCTCGCGGCACTGCCCTTCGTCTTTTCCGGGCCGCTTGGCGTCGCGGTCTTGACGCAGATCTGCATCGCGATCACGTTCGCCGTCGCGTACAACCTGCTCTTGGGCGGCACGGGCCTGCTCTCGTTCGGGCATGCGCTCTACTTCGGCGTCGGCGCCTATGCGACCGCGCACGTGCTGAACCACTACGGCGCGTCGGTGCCGCTCGTTCTCGCGCCGCTCGTCGGCGGTGCGGTATCGCTCGTGGCGGGCGCCGTCTTCGCGCTCTTCACGGTGCGCAGCGGCAAGGTCATCTACGCGATGATCTCGCTCGCGGTAGGTCAACTCGCGTTCTCGGCGGCGACCGTCATGACCGACTGGTCCGGCGGCGACGAAGGCATTCGGCTCAATCCGACCGCCGCCAACGGTTGGGGCATCGATTTCGGCTCGCCGCTCGCGATCTATCTGCTCGTCGCGGCCTGGGGCTGGCTTGCGACGCTCGCCATGTTCGCGCTCATGCGCACCCCGCTCGGGCGCCTGATGCAAGCAACCCGCGACAACCCCGAGCGGCTCGAATTCGTCGGCTTCAGCCCGGTCGTCATTCGAGGGTATGCGTTGACGCTTTCGGCCGGCTTCGCCGGCGTGGCCGGCGCGCTCTACGCGCTCGGATTCCAGGTCGTGACGATGGACACGCTTTCGCTGCAGCAGAGTACGGCGGGTCTGCTGCAAGCGTATATAGGCGGCTACACGTCGTTCTTCGGCCCCGTGGTGGGCGCTACGCTCGTCACCTTGGTGTCGATCAATCTCTCGTCGCTTACTGAGGCCTGGCCGCTCTATCTCGGCGCGTTTTTCGTGGTCGTCATCATGTTCATGCGCCACGGTCTCATCGAGCTGCCCACGGTGTTCCTGCGGCACTCGGCCGGGCTCAACGCGAAGATCGGCGCGAGCGCCCTGATCGGACGGTACGCCGCGAATCTGCTGAGCGGCGCGATGTGCGTCGCGGGCTTCGTCACGATCGTCGAGATGATTCGATCGCTGTCCGCGAACATGGGCGCCCCGGTGTCCGTCTTCAAAGCGAACGGCCACGACTTCGTGCTCGATCCGCACAATGCCGCGCACTGGGTTGTTGCCATCGGCGTTGCGCTTGGCGGGCTCGCCTGGCTGCATCTAATGCGGCGCCGCGCCTGCCGCGACCCGTTCTGACTAAGGAGGGCACGCCGCATACGCTGCAATCCTTTCGCAGTCCCTGATAAGTACGAAACATAACAACAAGACTCTTAAACTGGATGGAGATTTCGATGACAAGAAGGAAAGCGTACGTTGCCGGATTTTGCGTGACGGTAGCTGCTGCGGGAGCCGCGCACGCCGAATCAAATGTGACGCTCTATGGCGTTCTCGACAGCGGCATCTTGTACAAGACGCAATCGGCGCCTGGCGGCAGCGCCTGGCAGCTCGCGACGGGAGCCGAGAGCACGAACCGCTGGGGCATTCAGGGTGCCGAGGATCTGGGCGGCGGGCTCCAAGCCACGTTTGCCCTCGAAAGCGGCTTTCGCATCAGCAACGGCACCTTCATCAACGGCGGACAACCGGCAACGGCCGGCACCGTGCTCTTCGACCGCGGCGCCACCGTCGGCCTGAAAAGCCAGCAATTCGGCGCGCTGCTCGTCGGCAAGAACCGCTCGCCGTTCTACACGACACTCGTCGATATCGACGTTACCGGCTACTCGAACTTCGGCTCGCTCAACAACATCATCTATCAGAATCTGAGCGGCTTCACCGGGTGGCAGTACCAGTGGGTCGACAACTCGGTCATGTATCAGATGCCGGAAATCTACGGCTTGCGCGGCTCGGCGATGTACAGCTTCGGCGGCGTGGCCGGCAACTTCCAGGCGAAGCGCGTGGTATCGGCCGCACTGTCCTGGCGCGTCGGCGATCTTCTCGTCGGCGGCGCCTACTTCTCCGGCAACGATCCGACCGGTGCGACAGACAAGACGGCCGGGCAAGCGTACACGGTCGGCGCGAACTACCAGTTGTACAAGTTCCGCTTCGCCTTCGATTTCGCCAACTTCAGGAACATCGCCAAGGCGTCGAACGTCGACTTCTATACCGGCGAAATCACGTATCAGCCAACCGCATTCTGGAAGTTCGCCGCAACCTACATCAAGCTTTCGGATCAGCTCAACGCCAAGCGGGACGGCAATCTCTACAAGCTGGGCGGCCAGTATCTGCTCTCCAAGCGCACGTCGCTCTACGCCGATGTCGGCTACGTGAAAAACAGCTCGCTAGGTTCGTTCGGACTCCAAAACTCCACCCCGATCGGTGTCGTCGGGAAGAACCAGTTCGGCTGCGCTGCGGGCATACGGCACACGTTCTGATCGCCGGCCTCAAGCCTTGACAGCTCGCCGCGTGCCGCGCGCATCGTGCGTGGCGGTCACGCGGCGAGCGCGGCAAACGTCTCTTGTGTCGTCTCGATCACCATCAGGCCCGCGCGCAAACCGGGCTTGACGGTCGGATTCGGAAAGACGATGCGCTCTTCGTCATGCCGCACGACGTAGCGATACTCGCCGTCGCAAGCCAGAAGCGCCCCCTTTGGAAACGGCGTGAAGTTCGGCACATCGGCCGCGACGCGCAATGCGAATGCATCGCTTTGCTTCGTGATCTGATCGATTACCGTGAAGACACGCGGCATCGGTGCCGAAGCCCCTTCGTCATTCCCTTCCCGCTCGCCCGAAACCAGCGCGCGCACGGCACGGTCGGCGGCGGCAAAGCGCGAGAGATCGTTCTCGCCGAACGGCCGCACCTTGCCAAGCTCGAGCGTGCAAGCACACGCGCCAAACGTCTCGGCGGTGAAATGCGTATAGGTGCTGCCCTTCGCCGTGTGCAGCAAGACCGCGGCGATGCGGGCCCTGGCGAGCCAATCGAACATCGCGCGCGACGGCGCCGCGCCGGTATGCGGCAGGAGCGCGAACTGCTCGAAGACCGATGCGCGAATCGCCGTATGCATGTCGATGTGCCAGCGCGCGTTCGCATCGGCCGCGCCTGCGCCTCTTTCGAAAAAGCGCGCCGCGGCAGCCTCGAGCGCCGCCGCGCGCGGCGCCTCGCGGCTTTCGGGCAATTGCGCATGCCTGCCGCCGAAAAGCCGGTTCAGATCGTCGTCGATGTAGCGCTGCCCCTTGCTCATCGCCTCGATGTTGCCGAGCACGACGAGCAGCCGGCACGCGAGCGGCAATGCGCCACGCGCGATATCGGCAACGAGTTGCGAGATGAGCTCGATCGGCGCGGTTTCGTCGCCGTGAATGCCCGCCGATACGAGCACGCTGCGCGCGGCCGCCGCACCCGGCGCCGCCGGTTCCAACTGAAGCAGCCCATCGCCTAGCCATGCGTAGCGCACGCCGTCGGAGCCCGGTCGGTTCTCGCATGCGCATTCGCCGCTCTCCTCGCCTGCGCTAGGCCGCTCGCCCGCGAGCGTGAACGCGAGGAAATCGTCGAGCAACGCCGGGCTGGCGCTGGAATGCGGCTCAGCGATGGAATGCGGCTTGTCGCTGGAAGACAGCTCAGCGCTGGAAGGCGGCTTGGCGCTCGAAGGCGGCTCAGCGCTCGAAGGCGGCTTGGCGCTGGAAGGCGGCTTGGCGCTATCGCTGGAAGTCATAGAGCGAGCCGAGGCCGAGGATCTGAGTGAGCTCGTCGAGCGCCGTGCGCGATTCGTCGAGCAGCTTGGGATCGGCGAGATCGGCCGGTGCGAGCCGGTCGCGATAGTGCTTGCCGATCCACGCATCAAGCCGCGCGAAGAGCGCGTCGTCGATCCACACGCCCGGCTTCACCGCTTGCCGTTCGGCCTCGTTCAGTACCACGCGCAAGCGCAGGCACGCGGGCCCGCCCCCGTTTTTCATGCTCTCGCGCAGATCGAAGACGAGCACCTCGCCGATCGGGCCGGCACCACTTGCAAGATCGTCGAGATACGCAGCAACGCGCGGGTTCTCGCGGCTCTCCTGCGGCACGACGAGCACATCGCCGCCCGTGGGGCGCGTGAGCAACTGGCTGTTGAACAGATACGACGACACCGCATCGCCAACGCTCACGCGCGCATCGGGCACTTCGATCACGTTGAACCCCGCGCCCGCTTTTGATAGTTGTGCGCGCAACCGATCGTAGACCGCCTTCTGATCGACGAATGCGCGCTCGTGGCAAAAGAGCGTCTCGCGATTGCCCACCGCGATCACGTCGTTATGGAAGACGCCCGCGTCAATCACGTCGGGCGTTTGCTGCGCGTAGACCGTCGCGTCGTCGGCAAGGCCGTGCCGCTGTGCCACGGCGCGGCTCGCCTCGAACGTCTGCCGCGCCGGAAAGCGGATCGGCTCGGGCCCGCGCCGGTACTCGCTGCGACCGTAGACGAAGAACTCGACGCCGCGCGCGCCGTACTCGGCGCAAAAACGCGTATGGTTGGCCGCGCCCTCGTCGCCGAGCGCGGGCGTGCCCGGCAAGGCGTCGTGCACGGCAAAGCGCGCTTCATCGGCGAAGATCGCAGCCAGCGTGCGGCGCGTCGCCTCATGCTCGATCGCGCGATGCAGCTTGCTCGTCAGATTGGCCGGCGTGAAGTGCACGCGGCCGTCGTGTGTGTCTGCCGACGGGCTCACCGTCGCCGCGTTGGCCGTCCACATCGCGGAGGCCGAGCTCGCGGCGGCAAGCAGTTCAGGCGCTTCCTTCGCGGCACGCTCGATCACGCGCGCATCGCTGCCGGAAAACCCGAGCTCGCGCAAAAGGCGCAGCGCCGGGCGCTCTTGCGGCGGCAACACGCCTTGCACGAAGCCAAGGTCGGCGAGCTGCTTCATCTTGCGCAAGCCCTGCTTGGCGGCGGCGAGCGGATTCGCGATCGATTTCTCGTTCGTCTGCGACGCCACGTTGCCGAACGACAGCCCCGCGTAGTTGTGCGTCGGACCCACGAGTCCGTCGAAATTGGCTTCCCGTGCTTGCATCGTCGGTTCCTGGTCGCTCTTTAGAAGTGAAGCCCCGGCGATACGCTCGCGGGCATGACGAGTTGCGTGCTTTCGACCGATGCCATCGGATAGGCACAGTAATCGGCCGCGTAATAGGCGCTCGGCCGATGGTTGCCCGAGCGGCCCGTGCCGCCGAAGGGCGCCGCCGACGACGCCCCGTTCGTCGGCCGGTTCCAGTTGACGATGCCGGCGCGAATCGTTGCGGTAAAGCGCGCCCACGCCGCTTCGTCGTCAGCGAGCAGCCCCGCCGAGAGGCCATAGACGGTGTCGTTCGCGCGCTCGATCGCTTCGTCGAACGTGGTGTAGCGGATGATTTGCGCGAGCGGGCCGAAGTGCTCCTCGTCGGGCAGTTCGCGCACGTCGGTCACGTCGAGAATCGCGGGGCTCACGAAGCCGAGCTGCGCATCGCGCTGCTCCATCGGCAGGATTGCGCGCGCGCCGGCCGCAACGAGACGCGCCTGCGCCTCGACGAGATGCGAGGCCGCGCGTGCCGACACGACGGCGCCCATGTATGGCTGCGGGTCGGCGTCGTAAAGGCCGTAGGCGATGCGTGAAGTCACGTCGGTGAAGCGCGCTAGAAAGCGCTCGCCGAACGCGCCGTGCGGCACGAGGATGCGGCGCGCGCACGTGCATCGCTGGCCGGCCGACAGGTACGCCGATTGAATCGTGTGATGGACGGCCGCATCGATGTCTTCGACCGGTGCCACGACGAGCGGATTGTTGCCGCCCATCTCGAGCGCGAGCACGATCTCGGGGCGCCCGCCGAACTGCTTGTGCAGCAGCGTGCCGGTGTCGGAGCTGCCGGTGAAGAAAAGGCCATCGATCTGCCGATGATTGGCGAGCGCGATGCCCGTATCCTTTTCGCCTTGCACGAGATTCAACACGCCCGCGGGCAAGCCCGCCTCGCGCCAGATCTCGACCGTGGCACGCGCGGCGCCGGGCGCGAGCTCGGAAGGCTTGAAGACCACCGCGTTGCCGGCGATCAGCGCGGGCACGATGTGTCCGTTCGGCAAGTGGCCCGGAAAGTTGTACGGACCGAACACGGCCACGACGCCGTGCGGGCGGTGCCGCAGCACGGCTACGCCGTCGGCCATCGGCGCGCGCTTCTCGCCGGTGCGCTCGTGATAGGCCGTAATCGAAATCTCGACTTTCGCCGCCATGGACGCGACTTCCGTGCGCGCTTCCCAAAGCGGTTTGCCGGTTTCACGGCCAATGGCGTGCGCAAGCGCTTCCTTGCGCTCGGTCAGAAGGGCCGCGAAGCGGCGTACGATCTCGCAGCGCGCCTCGAACGGCATCGCCGACCACGTCGCAAACGCGCGCCGCGCGCTCTTTACCGCACGATCGACGTCCTCGGCCGACGCGCTCTTGCCCTCCCACACGATCGCGCCCGTGCCCGGGTTGCGCGAGCGAAAAACGGGGCCGCTCGCGGCGCACCATTGCCCGTCGATGAAGAGTTCGGTGTCAGTACTCGCCTGTTGCATCTCAGTTCACCTTGTTTGATCTTGCGGAAAGCGCGAGCACGCGCACCGGCTCGCCATCGCGCACGTTCAGTGCGGCCGCGTCATCGGGAGAAAGACGCATCGTGCCGCCTTCGGCCGTGCCCTGCGCCATGCCGACACGGAAATCGGTGAGCGACGTGTTGGAGACGAGCGAGCGCCGCGTGTCGCCTTCTGCCGCTTCAGCAGCGTGCGCCGCCGTGTCGATGACGACAGGCACGACCACGCTCTCGCGCACCGTGCGCAAATCGTCGATGTGGCATTCGAGCACGGGGCCCGCATCGAAGATGTCGACGTGGTTCTCGTAGCGCAGCCCCTCCGCTTCGAGCATCTTGCGCGCCGGGGCGGTGTCGCGATGCGTGAGCCCGATGCACGCCCTCGCTTCTTGCGGCAGCAAGTCGGCATAGACGGGGTAGCGCGGCATCAGCTCGGCGAGAAACGACTTGCGGCCGTGCGCGCTCAGGTAGTCGGCCGCATTGAAGTCGATTTGATAGAAGTGCGAGCCCACCGCGCGCCAGAACGGAGACGTGCCCTCGGCATCGAAATGCCCGCGCAGCTCCGCGCACAGGCGCTCGGGAAAACGCTCGCGAAATTGCGAAATGAACATGAAGCGCGAGCGCGAGAGCAAGCCGCCCACGCCATGCGCGCGATAACGCGGCGACAGAAAGAGCGAGCACACCTCCGCGTAGCCCGTGAGGTCGTGGGAGATGTTGAGCAGCGACATCTTGGTCCACACGCCCAGTTCCTGGCTCGCATGAACGGCTGTGCTTACGCGGTAGTTGTAAAAAGGCTGCTCGAGGCCGACTTGCGTTTCGATGCCGCAAACGCCCGCCACGTCGCCCGTCCCCGCGTCTTCCATCACGAAGAAGTAACCGGCCTCATGCGGCGCGGCGCGGTCTTGCATCGTCTTGCTCGAACGCTCGATGCGCGCGGCGAGCGCGTCACGATCGGGCTTGAATGTGGTGAGACCGGGGCCGGTCTCCTTGGCGAGCGAAACGAGCGCGTCGACGTCGCCCGTCTTGACGGCACGCACGACGATCATTGCCGACCTCCCGAATGATTGGCGGATTGCGCGATGTAGTTTGTCTCGTCGGTGCCGTCCCCCTGCACTTGCGACGCGCGCCGATGCAAAGGCACGCAGCGCACCGTGTCGCCGTGCACGACGCCGAGCGCCGCCCGCGCAGACGAACCGAGCGGCGCTTCTTGATCGCGCGCGCTCGGCAATTCGGCCAGCACGCAGCGGAAATCGCCCGCGCGGTTCGTCGCGACGAGGTAGGTTGCCGTGCCGTCGCTGCCGCCCTCCCCCTGTGCGTCCTGTGCGTGCCGTGCCGCCTGCGTCGTTTGTGCCGGGTGCTCGGCCGTCTCGCGCACCGTGCGCGTTTCGTTGCGCGCGACGCAGGCGCTGCGATCGACCGGCGCGGTGAGCACGGGGCCCGCATCGAAGATGTCGACGAAGCGATCGGGCTCGAAGCCTTCCTCGAGATGGATGTCGTACGCGAGCAGCGACTTCGCATTCGGCTCGCCCAACACACGTTGCGCGTCTTCGGGCAAGAGGGGCACATAAAGCGGATAGCTCGGCATCACTTCGGCGATGAACGTGCGGCTGCGCCCGCCCGAGGCCATTTCGATCTGCTGGAAATCGCGGCCGAAGAACTTGCGCCCCACCGCTTCCCAGAACGGCGACACGCCGTTCTCGTCGGTGACGCCGAGCAGCAGCGAGAACACCTCGGGCGTGAAGCGCCGGCGGTTCGCGGCGATGTACATCATTCGCGCCCGAGACAGCAGGTGGGCGGCCGCATCGCCCGGCAGCGACGGGTCAACGTAAAAACCCGCGAGCCGGCTCTTGCCCGTCAGCTCATGCGACATCGTGAGTGCGTGGATCTTGCGGTTCACGTGCAGCTCGCGAGATGCGTGGATCAGCACATCGTTGCGAAACACATAGAACGGCTCGGCATAGCCTGCCGATGCGACGATGCTCGCCGTGCCAAGCAGCTTGCCGCTCGCGCCGTCCTCGAGCACGAACAGATAAAACTCTTCGCCCGGAAAATCGACTTCCGCGCGAAACGAGTCCTCCGACAACGCGACGCGCGCTTCGAGCGCGTGCCGGTCGTGCGGCAGCGAATGCAGCACCGGCTGCGCCGCGCGCGCCATATCAGAGAGCGCGTCGATGTCGGAGAGTCTTCCGGGGCGTACGAAGAGCATCATCGTTCCACTGTGGTGGTGGGGGTTGGGTTTGGTCTTGGCGAGCCTTGGCAAACCTCGGCGGGGACGTCAGCGCGCCTGCGCGACGGCCGCGGCGCCGACCATCTCCTCAATCGCGCTCTCAAAGCGCGCGAGACCTTCGTTCAGCTCCGCATCGGAAATCACGAGCGACGGCGCAAAACGCAGCACGTTCGGCCCCGCGATCAACATCATCAGGCCGTGCTTGGCCGCGGTGTTGGCGAAGTCTTTCGCGCGGCCCTCGAACGCGTCAACGAGTTCGGCACCGATCAAAAGGCCCTTGCCGCGCACTTCCTTGAACAGGTTGAAACGCTTGCCGATGGCCTCGAGTTTCGCCGTGATCGCCGCGCCGCGGCGCTTCACGCCTTCGAGCAGCGCCGGGTCGCTCACGAGCTCGACGACCTTGTCGGCGAGCGCCGCGCCAAGCGGGTTGCCGCCATACGTCGTGCCGTGCACGCCGACCTTGAAGTGCGCGGCGAGCGCGTTGGTCGTCAGCATCGCACCGATCGGAAAGCCGTTGCCGAGCGCTTTGGCCGTCGTCAGGATGTCGGGCGTCACGCCCGTATCCATGTAAGCGTAGAAGTGGCCCGTGCGGCCAACGCCCGTTTGCACTTCGTCGAAGATCAGAAGCGCGCCGTGCGCGTCGCATGCCTCGCGCAGCGCGCGCAAGAACGCCGGATCGGCCGGAATCACGCCGCCCTCGCCCTGAATCGGCTCGACGATGACGGCGCACGTCTTCGCGCCGATCGCCTGGCGAGCCGCGGCGATGTCGTTGTACGGCAGGTGGATGATGCCGGCCGGCACGGGGCCGAAGCCTTCCGCGTACTTCGGCTGGCCGCCTACGCTCACGGTGAAGAACGTGCGGCCGTGAAACGACTGCGTGAACGAGACGATTTCGTACTTGTCGGCGCCATGGCGCTCGAATGCGACGCGGCGCGCGAGCTTGAGCGCCGCTTCGTTGGCTTCGGCACCCGAGTTCGCGAAAAACGCACGCTCGGCGAAAGTCAACGCTTCGAGGCGCTTGGCAAGACGCAGCACGGGCTCATTCGTATACGCATTGCTCACGTGCCAGAGCTTTTCGCCCTGCTCGCGCAGCACGCGCACGAGCTCCGGGTGGCAATGGCCGAGCGCGGTCACCGCGATGCCGCCCGTGAAGTCGATGTACTCGCGCCCTTCTGTATCCCACACGCGCGCGCCCTCGCCGCGCTCGGGCACGAACGGCGCGGGCGAAAAAACCGGCACCATGACTTCATCGAAAGTTTGGCGGCTCACAGCGAATTCGTTCATGGCGGATCCTCGTCGACTTGAAATGACCTGCAATAGGGTTAGTTTAAAAAACGATCGCGACAGCGTCTTGCGCAGGCGCGACGCGAATTATCGGGGTTCGTTCGGCACGCGGCTGGTGTCGGGCGGCTCGATCAAAGCGCCCGCGCGCGGTTCGTCCGCATGCGCCACGCCTGCCCCGTGCTGCCTCGCGATCCATTTGCGCCGCTCCTCGCGCGGCGTCACACCGAAACGCTCGCGGTACGCGTTGGAAAAATGCGCCGCCGACGAAAACCCGCATGCGAGGCTCACCTGCACGATCGACTTGCTTGTGCGCTGCAACTGCATGCGCGCTTTCGCGAGCCGCAAGCCGAGGTAGTACTTCGACGGCATCGAGCCGAGATACTGGCGAAAGAGGCGTTCGAGCTGGCGCCGCGAGATGCCGACGAGGTTCGCGATGTCGTCGGTCGTGAGCGGATCTTCGATGTTGGCTTCCATCAGGAGCAGCGCGTCGTTCAAGCGCGGGTGGCGCTCGCCGGGCGCGGTCACGTACGGAATGCGCTGGCGCTCCTCGCCCGCGCGCAGCACGCCCACGCCAAGCGCGTCGGCGATGCGCTCGGCGAGCTCGGGGCCATGCTCGCGCCCGATCATCGCGAGCATGAAGTCGGCGCTCGCCTGGCCGCCCGCGCAAGTGGCGCGATCGCGGTCGATTTCGAAGATCTGCTGCGTGACGATCGAGCGCTCGAACTGCTCGGCGAACTGCTGGTAGGTCTCCCAGTTCACGCTCACCCGATAGCCCGAAAGCTGCCCCGCCATCGCGAGCCACCATACACCGTGGTGAATGCCCGTGACGAGCCGCGTGCGCTGCGCGACGCGCGCGAGGCTCGCGAGAAAGAGCCGGTAGTCGGCGAATTGCTGAAAGCGCTCGGCGATGACGATGAGCCAGTCGCACGAAATGGCGTCGCCGAAGGCGGCGTGAGCCGGAAGCACCGCGCCGCCCGATAGCGGCACCGGCCGGCCATCCCACGAGCAGATTTGCCAGCGGTAAAGCGCTCTCCCGTCGATTTCATTGGCGAGCGCGAGCGTATCGACGATCGGGCCAATGCCCGACATCGACACGGGCGGGAGCGCCACGATCGCCACTTGCGTGACACGGACGGCGGCCGATGTAGTGCGCGCCATCGTCAACCCCGCGCGCTGCGAGAGGCGGTTTGGCCGAGCCTTGGCGACGAGCGCATGCCGCCTACTTGAGACTGCCCGAGAGAAATTGCTTCAAACGCTCGCTTTTCGGCTGCGTAAGCACGACGGCGGGGTCGCCCTCCTCCTCGGTGCGTCCCTGATGCAGGAACATCACGTGGTTCGAGACGTTGCGCGCGAAGCCCATCTCATGCGTGACGACGATCATCGTGCGGCCTTCCTCGGCGAGCTTTTGCATCACCTTGAGCACTTCGCCGACGAGCTCGGGGTCGAGCGCGGAAGTCGGCTCGTCGAAGAGCATCACATCGGGGTTCATCGCAAGTGCGCGGGCGATCGCCACGCGCTGCTGCTGCCCGCCCGACAGATGCGACGGGTACTGCTTTTCGAGGCGCGGAGCGAGGCCCACCTTCTCGAGGTACATGCGCGCGCGC
>DASZGN010000408.1:0-8892 GCA_035938775.1 Trinickia sp. | reverse complement strand
CATCGGACGCTCGAGCTTTCCGAGCTTCAATGGTCATCGTATTTCCGGCTACATAGCCGGGTGGTCGAGCGGCTGCGCGCGCAGCGTGTCTTTCTCGCCGGCGACGCCGCGCACGTGCATAGCCCTGCGGGCGCGCAGGGGATGAATACGGGGATTCAGGAAGCCTTCAATCTCGGCTGGAAGCTCGCGCGCGCGATAGGCGGCGGCGCGGAGCAATTGCTCGATACCTATCAGCTCGAGCGCCATCCGATCGAGCGCGATGTGCTGCGGCAAACGAGCTTCATGACGCACCTCGCCGAAGCCGAGCGCGGGCCGCTCAAGCTATTGCGGGATCGCGCGATGCCGGTGCTCGCGGCGTTCGGGCCGCTGCGCGACGCGGCGCGGCTGATGGTGAGCGAGCTGTCGATTCAGTACAGGCGCAGCCCGCTTACGCTCGAACGGGTACTCGACGGCGGCCCGCGCGCAGGTGAGCGGGCCCCCGATGCGTTCGTGCATGTAGTCGACGGTCCGCTTGGGCGTGTGCCGGGCACGGGGCGCGTCTACGACCTGCACGACCCGGCGTTCTTCTCGCTTTTCCTGCTTGTGTCGTTGCCAGCTGACAGCAATGCGGCGCTCCACGCCGCGTGCGCGCCGGATTCGTCGTCATCGCCGCGCGATGTTCAGCTCGATCGCCTCGCTTCCATGCTCGAAGCGACGTTGCCGGGCGCCGTGAGAATCTGGCGCGTGACCGATGCGCACGGTGGCAACGCGCTGTCGCTGACGGAGGCGTATGGCCGCACGCGGCCGGCATTCTATCTGGTGCGGCCCGATGGCTATATTTGTGCGCGTGGCCGTCCGTCGTCCGATGCAAGCGCACTCGCGCGACATTGCGAGGCATGGTTCGCGCACACGCGAAGGTACGCATAGCGGCGCGGTTGCCAAGGCGTTGTTTCCCGCACGGCGCCTCCCGGGTGCCGCCAGCCTGCGGCTTGCCGCGTGGCTGGCTGGCCGGCGTCACCCCGCCACGGCCGGCATCAACTCGCCGCGTGCGCGTTCGAGCGCCGCCTTGACGATCGGCAGCATCGACGCGCACGCGGCCGGATCGTCGAGCGCGGCCAGGATCGTGCGCCGCATGCGCGGCTCCCAGAAGCGATGGATGTGATCGGCGATGCCGGCGAGCGCCAGGTTGTAATCGGGCATCGCCGCGAAGAATTCGCCGATCTGGTTGGCCATCTCGATCAAATGCTGCTCGTCCATTGCCACTGCCTTCTCATGGTTGTCGATGGGCCACTCACGAGAGTCGCATGGGCCCGCATTGGCTGTTGCTTGGATGGGTGCCCCGTCTCGCACTTCACTTGCTGCTTGGAGCGTCCGCCAGTGCCCGCTCGCGCAAGAGCGCGAGCTGCGCCTCGTTGAAACTCGCGTATTGCCGCTGCCATTGCGACGGCTGCGCCACCGGCTGCACCTGCACTGCTGTCACCTTGTACTCTGGGCAGTTGGTGGCCCAGTCCGAGTTCTCGGTCGTGATCACGTTCGCGCCCGACTCGGGGAAGTGGAATGTCGTATAGACGACACCCGGCTGCATCCGCTCGGTGACGAACGCACGCAGCACCGTTTGCCCCGCGCGCGACTCGATGCCGACCCAGTCGCCGCTCTTGATGCCGCGTTCCTCGGCGTCATGCGGATGGATCTCGAGCCGGTCCTCGTCGTGCCAGCGCACGTTGTCGGTCCGGCGCGTTTGCGCGCCGACGTTGTATTGCGAAAGGATGCGGCCCGTCGTCAGGATGAGCGGAAACTTGCGCGTCACCTTTTCGCGCGTGGCGACGAACTTGGTGATCACGAACTTGCCCTTGCCGCGCACGAAAGCGTCCACGTGCATCGTCGGCGTGCCTTCGGGCGCCTCCTCGTTGCACGGCCACTGAATGCTGCCCAGCCGATCGAGCGCCGCATAGGACACGCCGTGGAACGTTGGCGTCAGCCGCGCGATCTCGTCCATGATTTCCGACGGGTGCGCGTAGTCCATCTGATAGCCGAGCGCGCTCGAGAGCATCACCGTCACTTGCCAGTCGGCGTAGCCCGCCTGCGGCGGCATGACGCGCCTCACGCGCGAGATGCGCCGCTCGGCGTTGGTGAACGTACCGTCCTTCTCGAGGAACGACGAGCCGGGCAGGAACACGTGCGCGTACTTCGCCGTCTCGTTCAGGAACAGGTCTTGAACGACGATGCACTCCATCGCCGAAAGCGCGGCCGCCACATGCTGCGTATTGGGATCGGACTGGACGATGTCTTCGCCCTGGCAGTAAAGCCCCTTGAAACTGCCGTCGAGCGCTGCATCGAACATGTTCGGAATGCGCAGGCCCGGCTCCGGCTGAAGGCTCGCATGCCAGGCCGCTTCGAACTGCGCGCGCGCCTGCGCGTTGCTGATGTGGCGATAGCCGGGCAGCTCGTGCGGGAAGGAGCCCATGTCGCAAGAGCCCTGCACGTTGTTCTGTCCGCGTAGCGGGTTCACACCCACGCCTTCGCGGCCGATGTTGCCGGTGGCCATCGCGAGGTTGGCAATGCCCATCACCATCGTCGAGCCCTGCGCATGCTCGGTCACGCCCAGGCCGTAGTAGATCGCCGCACGACCGGGGGCAGTCCCTGCCGGCGCGCCGCCCCTTGCATAAAGACGCGCCGCCTCGCGCACCGCTTCGGCCGGCACGCCCGTGATGGACTCGCTCGCTTCTGGCGCGTTCTCGGGCTGCGCGACGAACGCACGCCATTGCTCGAACGCCTCTTCCTCGCAGCGCTCGGCGATGAACGCTTCGTTGAACAAGCCTTCGGTGACGATCACGTGCGCGAGCGCGTTGACGAGCGCGACGTTCGTGCCGGGCCGCAGTTGCAGGTGGTACGCGGCCTTCATATGCGGGCCGTCGACGAGATCGATGCGCCGCGGATCGACCACGATCAGTTGCGCCCCTTCGCGCAAACGGCGCTTCAAGCGCGAGGCAAAGACTGGGTGGCCGTCGGTCGGGTTCGCGCCGATCACCATGATGACGTCGGACTTGGCCACCGACGCGAAGGTCTGCGTGCCGGCCGATTCGCCGAGTGTCGTCTTCAGGCCGTAGCCCGTCGGTGAATGGCAGACGCGCGCGCAGGTGTCGACGTTGTTGTTGCCGAACGCGGCGCGCACGAGCTTTTGCACGAGATAGGCTTCCTCGTTCGTGCAGCGCGACGAGGTGATGCCCCCGATCGAATCGCGCCCATGGTTTGCCTGAATGCGGCGGAACTCGGAGGCCGCGTATTTGATCGCCTCGTCCCAGCTCACTTCACGCCACGGGTCGGTGATCTTTGCGCGGATCATCGGCTTCGTGATGCGGTCCTTGTGCGTGGCATAGCCCCAGGCGAAGCGGCCTTTCACGCAGGCATGGCCCTCGTTCGCCTGGCCGTTCTTGTGCGGCACCATCCGCACGACTTCGCTGCCCTTCATCTCTGCCTTCAACGAGCAGCCGACGCCGCAATACGCGCACGTCGTCACCACCGAATGCTCGGGCTGGCCGAGGAACGTGACGCTCTTCTCCATCAGCGTCGCGGTCGGGCAGGCGGCCACGCACGCGCCGCACGACACGCACTCGGAGTCCATGAACGGCTCGTTCTCGCTCGCCGCCACGCGCGAGGCGAAGCCGCGCGAGGCGATCGTGAGCGCGAACGTGCCCTGCGTTTCCTCGCACGCCCGCACACAACGGTTGCACACGATGCACTTGGACGGATCGTAAGTGAAGTACGGATTCGACTCGTCCTTCTTGTCGTGCAGATGATTCGCGCCCTCGTAGCCGTAGCGCACTTCGCGCAGGCCCACTACGCCCGCCATGTCCTGCAGCTCGCAATTGCCATTGGCCGGACATGTCAGGCAGTCGAGCGGGTGATCGGAGATGTAGAGCTCCATCACGTTTCGCCTTAATGCCTGCAAGCGTTCGCTTTGCGTGCGCACGCGCATGCCCGGCTCGACGGGTGTGGTGCACGAGGCCGGATAGCCGCGCTTGCCGTCGATTTCGACGAGGCACAGTCGGCACGAACCGAACGCTTCGAGCGAATCGGTGGCGCACAGCTTCGGCACGTTGATGCCGGCTTCAATCGCCGCGCGCATCACCGAAGTGCCGGCCGGTACGGTCACCGCGTGGCCGTCGATGTCCAGCGTGACGTCGGTATCGGCGTGGCGCCGCGGCGTGCCGTAGTCGGTGTCGTCGAACGGCGATGGGGCGCGCGCGGCGGATTTGCAAGCGCAATTGCCGGAGCCGCAGCCGCCTTTTTGCTGATTTGCGGGGGACGAAGGAAAGACGAGCGCGTCGGACATGGATGGCTCCATCATCAAGCCGCAGCCGCGTTCGGCTGGACGGTGCGAAGACCGAAGTCTTCGGGGAAATGTTCGAGGGCGGACAGCACCGGGTACGGCGTCATGCCGCCCATCGCGCACAGCGACCCGGACACCATGGTGTCGCACAACTCGCGCAGCAGCGTGACTTGCTTTTCCGATGTGTCTCCGCCGCGAATGCGTTCGATGACCTCGACGCCGCGCGTCGAGCCGATGCGGCATGGGGTGCACTTGCCACACGACTCGATCGCACAGAAGTGCATCGCGTATTGCGCGAGCTCGGCGAGGTTCGAGGTGTCGTCGTGCACGACGAGGCCGCCGTGGCCTACGACCGCGCCAACCGCGGCATACGCCTCGTAGTCCATCGGGATGTCCCACTGGCTTTCGGGCAGATACGTGCCGAGCGGCCCGCCCACTTGCACCGCGCGCGCGGGGCGCCCGCTCGCCGTGCCGCCGCCGAAGTCCTCGAGCAGCTCGCGCAGCGTGACGCCGAACGCGAGCTCGACGAGCCCGCCGCGCTTCACATTGCCGGCGAGTTGAAACGGCAGCGTACCGCGCGAGCGGCCCATGCCGAAGTCGCGATAGAACGCGGCACCGCGCGCGAAGATGATCGGTACCGTCGCGAGCGTGATGACGTTGTTGATGACGGTCGGCTGGCCGAAGAGCCCTGCGAGCGCGGGCACGGGCGGCTTGGCGCGCACGATGCCGCGCTTGCCTTCGAGCGATTCCAAGAGCGCCGTTTCCTCGCCGCAAACATAGGAGCCCGCGCCCTTGGCTACCGCGAGCTCGAACGCATGTGCGGAGCCGAGCACGCTTTGCCCGAGCCAGCCGGCTGTGCGCGCTTTGGCGATCGCGGCTTCGAGCGTGGCGATCGCATGCGGGTACTCGCTGCGCACGTAGATGTAGCCTCGCGTCGCGCCCGTGGCGATGCCCGCGATGATCATGCCTTCGATCAGGCAGAAGGGGTCGCCCTCCATCGCGAGCCGGTCGGAGAAGGTGCCCGAATCGCCTTCGTCGGCGTTGCACACGATGTACTTTTGCGCGGCTTTCGCGCCGCGCACCGTGCGCCACTTGATGCCCGCGGGAAACGCCGCACCGCCGCGCCCGCGCAGGCCGGACTCGACGAGCGCCTCGCAGGCGGCCTCGCCGCTCATGGCGAGCGCCGCTTTCAAGCCGATGAGCCCTTCGTGCGCGAGATAGTCGTCGATCGACAGCGGATCGGTCAGGCCGAGGCGAGCGAACGTGAGCCGCTGCTGGCGTTTCAGGTAGGGAATTTCATCGACGATGCCGACCGAGCGCGCATGCGCGCCGCCCGAAAGCCAGCCAGCATCGAAGAGCGAAGCGACGTCGGCCGCATCGACATTGGCGTAGCCGATGCGGCCCGTCGGCGTTTGCACTTCGACGAGCGGCTCGAGCCAGAGCAAGCCGCGCGAACCGTTGCGCACGAGTTCGATATCCACGCCGCGCTCTCCCGCTTCAAGGACGATCGCCTCGGCGAGTGCGTCGGCGCCGAGTGCGAGCGCCGACGAATCGCAGGGAACGAAGATGCGCGTTGTCATACGGGCTCCTTCGCAGAGGCATTGGCGTGCTCGCTCGCGGCCTGGAACAGGGCATCGAACTTGGCCGGCGTGACCTTGGCATGCAGTGTGCCGTTGATCGTCATCGCCGGCGAAAGCGCGCACTGGCCGAGGCAGTAGACCGATTCGAGCTCGAGCGCGTCGTTGTGGCCGGCATCGAAACGGCAGCCGGTGCGCGCCTCGATGTGCTGCGCGAGCGTTTCGGTGCCCATGCTGCGGCAGGCTTCGGCCCGACACAGCGCCACTGTGACGCGCGCGGGCGGCGCGGTGCGGAAATGGTGATAGTAGGTGAGCACGCCATGCACTTCGGCGCGCGAGAGGTTTAGCGCACGCGCGAGCGGTGCGACCGTCTCCGGCGGCACGAAGCCGACTTCATCCTGAATGGCGTGCAGCACCGCGATGAGCGATGTGCCCGGCTTGACATGGCGGCGCACCAGTTCGTCGGGCGCCGTGGCGCTTTGGGGTTCCAAGATGGGGCTCCTCCGTTTTGGACTTAAATATGCACTTGATTGTCATATGACGTGCATATATGCTCATCGCAAGCAGCTTTCCGCCAAGATAGGCAAGTGGAAGAGCTTGTGCAATAGGAAATAGGATTGCATAAATGATCGAAGTCAAATGCGTCGCCGAACTGATCGTGCGGGATGGCGCCGGCCGCGAGGCGAGCCTGACGGATATCGTCCCGCTGCTCGCGCTCATCGATGAGACGGGCAGCATCGCGCAGGCGGCGCAGGAGCGGCGCCTTTCCTATCGGCATGCGTGGGGTTTGGTGCGCGCGCTCGAGGCCCACCTCGGCGGCGAGCTGATTGCGAAAGAGCGGGGTAAGGGCTCTGCGCTGTCGGCGCTCGGGCACGCCGTCGTGCGCGCGCGGGCCCTTTGTGCGGAGCGGCTCGACGGCGCCATGCAGTCGCTGGCGAGCGAGGTGGCGGGGGAGCTCAACCTTCAGCTCGGGCGGTGCGGCGCCGTGCGCATTCACGCGTCGCATGGCTATGCGGTGGCAGCGCTCGTGGCGGAGCTCGGCGCGCGCGACGCGGGCTTGGTCGACATCAAATACCGCGAGAGCGCCGAAGCCGTGCGGGCGCTTTCACGCGGCGAATGCGATCTCGCGGGCTTTCACCTGCCGCGCGGCGCTTTTCGCGAGCTGTGCGCGGATATCTACCGGCGCTGGCTTGATCCGCAGCGGCACGTGCTGATCTATCTGACGCGGCGCAAGCAAGGGCTCATCCTTCAAAAGGGCAATCCGAAGTGCGTGCGCGGCCTCGAGGATCTGGCACGCGGCGATGTGCGCTTCGTCAACCGGCAGCCGGGCTCGGGCACGCGTCTTCTGCTGGATCTCGCACTGCGCAGCATCGGCGTCGACCCCGAGCGCATCAACGGCTATGCGTCGACCGAGCTCACGCATACCGCCATCGCGGCATTTGTGGCGAGCGGCATGGCCGATGTGGGCTTCGGCGTCGCACCGGCCGCGCATCATTTTGGCCTCGATTTCGTGCCGGTCTTTGATGAAGACTATTACTTCGCTTGCGACAGGACGCGGCTTGGCGCAGCGCCGCTCGCGTCGGCGCTGGCGGTATTGGCGAGCGATGCCTTTCGCACGAACGTGGCGCGCCTCGAGGGCTACGACCCTACGGATAGCGGGACGCTCGTGGACGTCGCAAGCGGCTTGCGCGGCGTGGCAGCCGCCCATTCCGTCCAGGGGTGAACATGAGGCGGGTGTAGTGCCGGGTAGGCTGAATGACGGCTGTAATCATCCGCGTTGAGCCTGCTGCAAACACGGGTCATTCTGCGTTACGCTTGCACCCTTCATATAGCAAAGTCGGACCGCGCTCACCGAAGCGCGGCAATCGCCATGAAATTGCTGATCAACGTCTGTGCCGCCGCCGCAACAGCCGGCGTACTACTTGCCCTCACTTCGCTCGCTTTCGGGCAGAACGTCCCAGGACAGCCGGGTGGCCTCCTGAACGAAGAGTTCAAGTTGCAGGAACATCCGCAGATGGAATTCGCCGCCTCCGCGCCGTCGAAAAAATATCAGAACGGCGTCTCGCAGCTGCGCAAAAAGGGCGATCTCGGCGACCCCAACGGCTGCAATCTGCAGTGCCCGGACGACGACAAATAAGCGCGGCTCTAACCGTTTTCTACGCGCGGGCGTCGATCAGACCGAGCAGCGCGCGATATCGAAGCGCATTTTCGGCTCCGACACCGAGTCGTCGTCGCTTGACGACTTCAGCACCTTGACGACGGTGCCGGCGTCCGTCGGGTTCAGTGTAATCAGCCAGGCGACGTTGCCCGGCCGGCCACCGGCTGAGAGTTCGGTGACATTACCCGTGACGCTTTTGCGCAGTCCGCTGACGCGTCCGCTCAGACATTGCGCAATGGTCGGCGCCGAGCGTTGCGACGTGAAATACATGAACGGCGGCGGCGAGGTGGGCGCCTGCGCCTGCGCCGCGTTCGGCGGTGTCGATGAAGCGCATGCGGCAAGCAGCATGGCGGCGGCGAGCGTTATCGCGGCAAGAGCGGGGGCAGTGGGTTTCATATCGGCGGTCTATAAAGGCAGACGAAAGAAGGGTTCGTCAGTTTAACCTTCACAGCGCGCCTTGCGCCGCGGTTCCATGCCACAAACGCTTGCCAGTTCCGGATTCGTGCACATACCGAAAAATCGGATGAATTGAACCGTGATTCAACGGGTCGACGAAGCGTAAAGGGGCGGCGGCTGCCGAGTTTGCATCAGATGCAATTCAACGACGGTGACGTTCGTTTGGGGGGGCAACGTTTCGCGCTTCAGATGAAAAAAGACCCCGCAAGCATGGGATCTTACGGGGTCTTTCGACGTCCTCGGCGTACCGAGGGAGAAGCGGAGTCTGGTGGAGCCGGCGGGAATCGAACCCGCGTCCGCAAATAGTCCACAGCCAGTTCTACATACTTAGTTCTGTCATTTGATTTAACCGCACTGACGCGGACGAACACGCTTCATTACGGCTAGTCACT
>DASZGN010000407.1:0-2047 GCA_035938775.1 Trinickia sp. | reverse complement strand
GTTTGCGCGAATATTGGGAGCAACCCGTCGGTTATGGATGTTCATCACGAAATAAAAAAGCGCGCCCGCGGCGCGCTTTTTTCAAGATGGAACGGGGGAGGTCAACCGGGCAGAATCAGTCCGCGCGGCAGCGGAAAGGCGATGCTTTCCTCGATGCCCTCGAGCGCGCGGACGTTGCCGACGCCCAGCTCTCGCAGCCGGCCGATCACCGCTTGGGCGAGCACCTCGGGCGCCGACGCGCCGGCCGTCACGCCGATGCGCCGCTTGCCGACGATCCATGCGGGATCGATCTGATCGGGCGAATCCACCATGTACGCGGCAACGCCGCGCTTTTCGGCCACTTCGCGCAGGCGATTCGAGTTCGAGCTGTTGGGGCTTCCGACGACGATCACGACATCGCACTGCGGCGCCATGAACTTGACGGCGTCCTGGCGGTTTTGCGTCGCATAGCAGATGTCCTGCTTTTTCGGCTCGCGAATCGAAGGGAACTTGCCCTTGAGCGCGGCGATGATGCCCGAGGCATCGTCAACCGAAAGCGTCGTCTGGGTCACGAATGCGATGCGCTGGGGGTCGGGCACTTCGAGTGCGTTCGCGTCCTCGATGCTCTCCACGAGGTACATCCCTTCGCCGCACTGCCCCATCGTGCCTTCCACCTCGGGGTGGCCCTTATGGCCGATCATGACGATATCGAGCCCTTCCTGGCGCATCTTCGCGACTTCGATGTGGACCTTGGTGACGAGCGGACACGTCGCGTCATAGATCCGCAGCCCGCGCGTTTCGGCTTCTTCGCGGACAGCCTTCGATACGCCATGCGCGCTGAAGATCACCGTGCTGCCGGCGGGCACCTCGTCGAGCTGCTCGACGAACACGGCCCCCTTCTTGCGCAGGTCTTCGACGACGTATGCGTTATGGACGATTTCATGGCGCACGTAGATCGGTGCGCCGAACAGCGCGATGGCGCGCTCCACGATTTCGATTGCGCGATCGACGCCCGCGCAAAAACCGCGCGGCTGAGCGAGCAGGATCTCTGCCTGTTCAGCGGCGAGCGAAGTGTCCGTGAGGCTCATGTCTACAAGATTCCGATGATTTGGACTTCGAATATAAGCGCCTGACCTGCGAGCGGATGATTGAAGTCGAAAAGTGCGGACGTTTCGCCGACCTCCTTCAGCACGCCGGCGTAGCGGCCGCCCCCGGGCGCGTTGAACTCGATCAGGTCGCCGGGCGTGAAATCGTCGCCGACCATGCCGTTCGCGCGCAGCGTACCGAGTGTGACGCGCTGGATCAGCTCGGGGTTGCGTGGACCGAAGGCCTGCCCGGCGCCTAGCTGAAAGGTCGAATGGTGCCCCACCTTCATGCCTACGAGAATTTCCTCGAGCGGCGCCGCGAGCTGGCCGGCGCCTAGCAGCAGCGTGGCGGGCTTGTCGCCGAACGTGTTGACGATATCGGTGCCATCGGCGAGTGAAAGCCGGTAGTGAAGCGTCACGTGCGAGCCGGATTTCACTTCGGAGATGTCGATGATGCTCATGGATAACTCGTTTGAGGCCGACGCGCGGTGGGCGTCGCGCGCGCAGTAACCGCGCAAAACACCGCCGACCGGGGTCGGCGCAAAGTCCCCATTGTAAGTCACCTTGAGATCGAGAGCGCACGCGGTCAATGGCCGCGCAAGGCGGTGCGGCCTCGCGCGCCCGCTATTTGGGAGTTTGAAGTCATGCCGCGCAGTTCCGGCGCCGTCGGCGCGTTCACTGTTGAAGATCCAGCCGAGCCTTGCGCGCGGCGCTCGCGCGACATGCCGCGCGAGCGGCTATTTGGGGCCGGAGCCGCGTCGCTCTCGGATACCGAGCTCCTCGTCATCTTTCTCGGCTCGGGCCTGCCGGGCCACGACGTGTTCGACGTGGCCCGGTCGCTCCTCGCGCGCTTCGGCTCGCTGCGCGCCCTGCTCGACGCCGCGCCGTCGGACTTCAAGGGGCTGCGCGGGATCGGTCCGGCGAAAACGGCGGTGCTGCTTGCCGTGATCGAAATGGCGCGGCGCGCGCTGGTTGAAAAAGCG
>DASZGN010000406.1:0-2633 GCA_035938775.1 Trinickia sp. | reverse complement strand
CGAACAGCGGCTCAACAAGTGGACCGCGACCGGCGACCTGATGCGCGCGGCCCGCTTGCGTACGCTGCTGCCAATGTTGCGCACGACGCTTTTTATCGGCATCGCGCTCGTGGTGGGGCTCACGGGCTTGAGCGAGCTGGGCGTGAATATCGCGCCGTTGCTGGCGGGGGCGAGCATATTCGGCGTCGCGCTCGGCTTCGGCTCGCAAAAGCTCGTGCAGGATTTCATTACGGGCATGTTCCTGCTGATGGAAAACGCGATGCAGGTGGGCGACTGGGTGACGCTCGCGGGCGTATCAGGGACGGTCGAGTATCTGTCGATCCGCACGGTGCGCCTGCGCGGCGGCGACGGCTCGCTCTATACCGTGCCGTTCAGCTCGGTGTCGACCGTCAACAATACCAATCGCGGTCTCGGCAATGCGGCGGTGAAGGTGAGCATCACCTATGGGCAGGACGTGGACTTGGCCGTGCAAACGCTCAAGGAGATCGGTGCGGCACTGCGCGAGGACCCGGCGTTCAAGGACGGCATCGTGGCCGACTTCAGCTTCTGGGGCGTGGACCAGCTCGATGGATCGATGATCACGCTGGTCGGCCAGATTCAGTGTCGGGACACCGCCCGCTGGCCGGTGCAGCGCGAATTCAACCGGCGTATTGCCGACACATTCCGCGAGCGCGGCATCGACATCGCGAATCCGCTGCGCACGCTGCTCTTGCCGATTGAGGAAGACGAGCACAAGCCGATTGAATCGGCCAGCAAATCCAGAGGCAAAGACAAAGACAAAGGCGCGGCGAGCGAGGCGCCATCGCCTGAATGATGTACGACACGCAAGCGTTCCTGAACGTGGCCTTTATACTCACGCGCGCTGTAGCAGCCACAGCAGGCGGTTCTCTCCAACGCATCAGGAACACAAGGAACGCATATGCTCACTCGCTTCATGCTGTCTGTCGGCGCCATTGCGCTCAGCGCTTGCGCGGCCACGGCCACGGCCTCGAACGCTCAAGATGGCGATAGCGCTTTTGCCGAACGCGCGTCGAACGGTCGTCACGTCAAGGCCATGGTCATCTCGATGTTTGCGCCGGAAGCGCACGTATGGCTCGATCGTCTCGGCCCTTGGGAGTCGATTCCCGTGGCGGGCTTATCGCCCGACTATCCCGACATTCATTGCAACAAGCAGGACATCTGCGTGATGACGACGGGCATGGGCCACGCGAATGCCGCGGCCTCGACGATGGCGCTCGCATTTTCGCCGCGCTTCGATCTGCGCCAGTCGTACTTCTTGATCGCAGGCATCGCCGGCATCGATCCCGGGCAAGGCACGCTCGGTTCGGCCGCCTGGGCCAAGTACCTCGTCGACTTCGGCATTCAGTGGGAAATGGACAGCCGCGAAATTCCGCCGGGCTGGAGAACGGGCATGCTCGGCATCAACACGACGCAACCGAACCAAAAGCCGCCGCTCGATTACAAGACTGAAGTCTTTCAGCTGAATCCGATACTGGCCGACGCTGCATATGCACTTTCGCGCAACGTGGTGCTGTCGGACAGCGAGCAAGCGCAGGCGGCGCGCGCGAAATACAGCTATGCGCCGGCGAATCGGCCGCCGTCGGTTATCCAGTGCGACACGCTCTCGGGCGACACGTGGTGGTCGGGCACGCGGCTAGGCGAGCGCGCACGCGCCTGGACGAAGTTGCTGACCGACGAGAAGGGCGTCTACTGCACGACGCAGCAGGAAGACAACGCGACCTACGAAGCGCTCGCGCGCGCCGCGAAAGCGGGCCGCGTGGACTTGGATCGTATTGCCGTGCTGCGTTCAGGCTCGGACTTCGACCGCCCCTACAACGGCCAGACGAGTTCCGACAACTTGCTGAACTATGCGGCGCAGGGCGGCTTTCAGCCGGCGCTTGCCAATTTGTTCGCGGCGGGTAACCCGCTCGTCCAGGAAGTTGTGGCCCACTGGAGCGATTGGCGCGACGGGGTGCCGCGGCGTTGAGCCGCATTGGCCGCCGCCGATGCGTGCTGCGGCCTGTACGGGGTCCAGACGGGCGTGGTGCTGTCCCAGTTGTCGAGGGCGGAAGGGGGGTAATTGTCTAACATGTGCTTGACCTGTCATTTCGATGCGGCACCAGCGATCGGTGCCGCGACAGATGCAAATTTAAGCGCGACCGCAATAAGGATAAATGCCTGTTTGGTGAATTGAATTGTTAGACGGCGAGAACAATCACGCCAATGCGCCGTTCGGCGCTTGCCGGGCCGATGGTGGCGCTGTCACGCGACCCATTCGGAAATGACGGGCGTATCGAGCGACGGCGCGTTTTCGAGCTCCTCGAACGTGCGCTTGCTGCACGTGGCGTCGAGGTTCTTCCGGCCGCTCAAGAGCGGGCACCGGTCGAACGCCTCCGCAACCCAGTCGACAAATACGCGCACCTTCGGAGACAAATGACGGCTGTGCGGATAGACGACCGAAATCGGCATCGGCAGCGGCTTCCACCCGGGCAGCACTTCGTTCAGCTCACCTGAGCGCAGAAGCGGCAGCACCATGAAAAGCGGCGGTTGGATGAGGCCGAAGCCTTCGAGCGCGCAAGTCACGTAGGCCTCGGCGTCGTTGACCGACACCGCGCTGTTCATCTTCACCTCGA
>DASZGN010000405.1:0-9573 GCA_035938775.1 Trinickia sp. | reverse complement strand
GCGACGACATAAGCGCCGCTTCCCATCGCAGCAAGGTCGACGAGCTCGCCCGCCCCCGTGTCGGCCCACTCGACTTGCGGCTGGCCGTACACCCGCAATCTGGCCACGCCGCCGTCCGGGTAGAGGTTCAAGCGGATGTGCGTGTAGGCTTGCCCGTCGTTTATTTCGATGTAGTGATGGCTGTTGCCTTTAAGGGTTGTCGACGGGGCGATTTCGGTCCATTGCGTCGACGCATCGGGTGCGCCGCCGCCCGCGACGCGCGCCGCCTCGATCGATGCCGCCGGCGGGAAGTTGCCGGTGAAATGGCTCGTATCGATGTCGAGCCCGTGTATCACGCCCGCGCGCGCCAGCTTCACGATGCACCAGTCGTAGCCTGTCGTGCGCTTGCGGCGCGTCTCCCAGCCGTCCATCCACTTGCCATGGTCGTCGTACTTGCCGGGGATGAACACCGCAGGCTCCGGGTTCAGCATCCGTTCCTTGGGTGCGAAGAATTCGTCGCTCGCGTCAAGCGCCTCGGCACCAAGCCGCGGATCGGCCAGGTTCACGTAGCGGCGTGTGAACCGGGGCGCATCAGGATCGAGAATCGAAAGGGCCATCGTTGTCGTCCTTCGGTCTCATCAGACCGTCTTCTTGCTTCAAAGAATATGCAGGTAGCTCAGCGCGAAACACGGTAACCGCGCGCGAAGCGAGCCCATCATCGATCACCGCCCAGCAGATCGTCGAGTCGAAACCGCGCGATCCGATAGATCTGCTCGAGGCTCGTGCGCAGTTCGTTTTCACGCGTGCTGTCGAGCCGCGCCTCGAGATTTGCGATGATTCCCTGCCGATCGTAGCCGCGCACCGCGAGAATGAACGGAAAGCCAAACTTTTCCCGATACGTGCGATTCAGCCGCTCGAGCTTGTCGAATTCGTCTTTCGAGCATTGCCCGAGCCCGGCGCTGCTTTGCTCGCGCGTCGATTCGGCGGTGAGCTGGCCGCGCACCGCCGCCTTGCCCGCGAGTTCCGGGTGCGCCTCGATGAGTGCAAGTTGCCGCGCAGGGCCCGCTGCCTCGACGCTTGCGGCCATCGTCCCATGGAGCGCCTCGATGCTCGCGAACGGCCGCGCGACGGCCGCTTGCCGGGCCACCCAGGGCGAGTGCTCGAAGACGCCCTCGAGCGCCGCGACGAACGCCTGGTCGCTCATCGAATTGAGCTGCTCGAGCGTGTATCGCACGGCCTTCATGACGCCTCGCCGCCCACCCGGGGCGAATAGGGGTGACGTGCGCGCCAGTGCCGCGCGATATCGACGCGCCGCGTGACCCAGACGCGATCGTGCTGTTCGATGTGATCGAGAAACCGCTGTAGCCCGCGAAAACGCCCGGGACGCCCGAGCAGCCGGCAGTGCATGCCGACCGACATCATCTTCGGGACTTCATCGCCTTCCTCGTAGAGCACGTCGAAAGCGTCGCGCAGATAGGCGAAGAAATGGTCCGCGGTGTTGAAACCCTGCGGCGTGGCAAAGCGCATGTCGTTCGTGTCGAGCGTATACGGCACGATCAGGTGGGGCCGCTTTTCGCCGCCCGTTACTTCCACTTCCGTCCAGAACGGCAAGTCGTCGCCGTAGTAGTCGGCGTCGTACAGGAAGCCGCCATGCTCGGCGACGAGCCTGCGAGTGTGCGGACTGTCGCGGCCCGTGTACCAGCCGAGCGGGCGCACGCCCGTGACGCGCTCGATGGCCTCCATGCCGAGGCGCATATGCTCGGCCTCGCGCTCGGGGGGCATGTCCTGGTAGTGAATCCAGCGCCAGCCGTGACAGGCTATTTCATGCCCAAGCTCGACGAACGCGCGCGCGAGTTCAGGATGTCGCTCGATCGCCATGCCCACACCGAACACGGTCAGCGGCAGCCCGCGCTTTTCGAATTCGCGCAGAATGCGCCACGCGCCTACCCGCGAGCCGTATTCGTAGATCGATTCCATGCTCATGTGCCGCGCCGGATAAGCCGCTGCGCCCACGATTTCCGAAAGGAACTGCTCAGAGGCCGCGTCGCCATGCAGCACGCAGTTTTCGCCGCCTTCCTCATAGTTGAGGACGAACTGCACTGCCACACGCGCCCTGCCGGGCCAATCCGCCTGTACAGGATGGCGCCCGTAGCCGATCAGATCACGCGGATAGTGGGAATCGAGTGTCATATCGATAAGCGGTTACAGCCGTTGACGGGTGGACGATACGTCGCCGCGGCATGCGCGTGCACGCGGCATGCGCGCGCACGCGGCAAGCCGGTGCGAAGCAAATCGGGCCAGTGTATAGAAAACGCTCGGGCGCGCCCATCCGGGCAAGCCGATAGTGCCGTTCACCGTCGAGTTATGCCGCGCCGCTATGCGCGTGACGGGGTTTCCGGCGATCCGCATTGTGCATCGTGCGCTGCATGCCGGCGCGGCGCTTTCCTGGGAATGAGACCACTGCGCTCACGCGGGCCGCGGCGGCCCGCGCAGCCGGTAGGGTTAACGGAGCGTCGGATGGCCACTCAGGGTCAATGCAAAGCCCTGTCCGTCCGCCTGGAGCCGGGCGTCGGCCCCGACGGGCAGCGTCACCGTGTCGTCCCCATGACCGAAGCGCAGCCCGGTGACGACGGGAATGCGCACGACTGAGCGAATCTGCTCGAGCATGGCGTCGAAGCCATAGCCGTTGTCGTAATGCGACAGCTTCGCGCCGCTGAAATCGCCCAGCACGAGCGCCTGTTGCCGAGCCAGGACGCCGGACAGATGCAGGTGATACAACATGCGTTCGACGCGGAAAGGATGCTCGTTGATGTCCTCGACAAACAGAATGCCGCCGTCGATCACCGGTAGATACGGCGTGCCGACGAGCGCCGCGATCATCGCGAGATTGCCGCCCCACAGCGTCCCGCGCACATCGACATCCTGCAATTGCGGTGCGGTCTCGCGCACGGTGAACGTGGGCGAAGTGACCGCCGTCCAGAACTGCTCCATCGTGAAATCGCTAAGCCGCTCGGCGCCGAAGTTTGCGCTCAGCATCGGGCCGCCGAAGGTCACGAGCCCCGCGCGCGCGAGCAACGCCATCTGGATCGCGGTGAAATCACTATGCCCGCAGACCGCAACCGGTGCACCCGTCAGACGGCGTTGCAGCCCGGCGTAATCGATCTCATGGAGGACGCGCACGGCGCCGTAGCCCCCGCGCACGGCGAGCACGATGTCGGGCAGCCGATGTGACGGATCAGCGAGACGGTTCAAGTCGGCGACGCGCTCGGCGTCGGTCCCGCTGAATCGCTGATAGCGGCGCCGCGCGGCGTCGAGGCCTTCCACGCGATGCCCTGCCTCTCTCAGCCGGAACAGCGCCCGCTCAACGGCTGCCTCGTCGGGCGGGTAGCCCGACAGGGCGACCAGTTCGAAGGTGCGGGGAGCGGTCATGAACGAGGAGCGCAGATGCAAGAGAGGGCCTTCATACCGGCTGTGCCGGCACGCATGCATCGGCCTGCGCGGCAGCGGCCGCGCGCGCGGCGCGTATGGCTTCGCGCCGGTGAACGAAGAACGATTTGAGCCCGTCGCCGCATTCGGCTTCCAGCACGCCGCCCGTCACGTTGGTGTGATGATTCAACTGAGGATTGGCGAACGCGTCGACGACGCTGCCGCACGCCCCCGTTTTCGGATCGTGCGCACCGAATACCACCCGGGCAATGCGCGCATGCATGATCGCGCCCGCGCACATGAGACAGGGCTCGAGCGTCACGTAAAGCTCGCAGCCCGGCAAACGGTAGTTTTCGAGAATTTGTGCCCCGGCCCGCAGCGCGGCCATTTCCGCGTGCGCCGACGGGTCATGGGCGCCAATCGGGTGGTTGAAGCCGGTGGCAATGATTTCGTCACCGCGCACGAGCACCGCGCCGACCGGCACTTCGCCGGCCGCGCGCGCGGATTCGGCGGCGAGAAGCGCTTGAGTCATGAAGCGGCGATCGCGCTCGGTCGGCTCAACGCGCTCGGGCGAAGTCTGTTGGGCTGTAATAGCCGCAGCCGAGCGTGCTGACGGCGGTGCACTCACGAATGCCCCGCGTCGGCCGTGGCGCCATCGGATTGAACGCGCTCGGAAAGCCGCTCGGCGATGCGCCGGCAATATTCGCGCGGCACAACCGTCGGCTCCCCGCGCAGCGACTCGAGCGCCATATCGAGCGCGAGCATCTTCGCCTGAAGCCGCGAGCGCGTGGCGTGGTCGCCAGCCGCCTCTAGCTCATCGTGCAAGTGGCGCAGCGAGCGCAACTGCTCGACCGCGGGCGGCACGAACCCCGCATTCTTCAGAATACGATTGGCGACGCGAACCTCCTCGGGGACGAGCAAGTCGTCATCGAGGTCCTGCGGCAATCCGGCACCCGGCAAGTCGTCGAGTTCCCCGCGCGCGGCGGCCGCGGCAATACGCTGTTCGACCAAGGCATCAAGCAATTTCATCTGCGATCCACTACATTGCGGCGCAGGCATTTTAGCAGGCCGGCCGACCTCGCTCCGAAGGCTTTGCGCCGGCGCAACACAGGCCTTTCCTTGGATCGACTCGGGTGCCGGCATCACTTGCCGAGCTTTACGCGCAGTTCACGCGCGGTTTCGAGCAGTCCCTCATATCCCGCGCGGCTGTGCTCGGGAAGATCGGGATCGCCGACGAGCGCGCCGAGCGTTTCGATGAGGCTGTACAGGATTCCCTTCGCCGCGCTTAGCGCGATGTTTCCGGACGTGAGCAAGGTATCGACGTGATTGAGCGCGGCGTCGAGTTGATCGAGCGGCGGTTTCGGCGAAGCCTCCCCGGTGGGCTTGTTCGATGGATCGGACGTCATAACGTCATTCCTTTCGGTTCGAGGGGCCCGCCTGGCGTCTGACGGCGGTCGGACCGCACGTCGAGGCCCCGGTCCGTTTTTTATATACCTGCCGCGTTCGCCCGTCTACTGCCCGGCACACGCGCGCTGTGACCTGCGCCACGCTCGTTGCGGTCCGAACGCCTCGCGCGCTCCCGGGGGCATGCCCGCGGCTTGCCGCTATCGAGAGCCGCCATGACGCGACGCCTCTCGAAGAATCCCAATTAGTTTGCACACCTATGTAATTGCGCGTACTGGCTAAAAGGCTGCTAGAGCGTGGCAAGCAATGCCAACTGGTGCCCTGTCTCGCCGCCCTCCACGAGGGCATACAGGCACGGACGCCGTCTCTCGTCGCTTGAAAAGCCCTGCTCGAGCGAAAAGTCATCCCAATGGGCGTCTTCGAGCGACCGGGGCTTGCAGTGGGTGCGCGCAAACATTCTTAGCATGCCGCTGGCGTCACGCCGGATGAGCTTACGGTTCCGATCCAGCACGTATGAATCGTGTCCAGTTCTGAGGATCAGATAGTGGGGCGTCTTATGCATTTCGTCGTTCTCCGCACTACTGCGTTCATCATCGAGTCACGCGTACTTCGCGAACATTCATCGATCGACAAGAACGAAAAATGCCTGCATGCGCAACTTCTGCGGCCGTCCCAAGACGGCCGGAATTGAATTCGGCATTGACGTGCCGGGATCGAAAACGGAAAACGTTAACGCTTGCTCTGGCCCGGGAGGAACCGACGAGCGCGGGGGGTGAAACGAAGTCGGAGTGCGCTCGAAGAGCGACGTCGCAATCGGGCGACAGGCCCATGCTACGCCGCTTTCCCGCCTTTGTGCAGTGAATTTTGGGACGACGTCCGCGAACGCGCGAACCACCGGTTGCGCGAATGAGGCGCGAGAGCGGTCATGGTAACGATGTCATCGACAACCGCTTCTCGCTCGGTGCCCCGAAACATCGCAACAGCTCAGCTGCATGCTCCATCCCCTTCTCGCGATTCGATAATTGCCGCTATGCGAGCATGCAGTCGACAATGCCGATATCGAATCGGAGAGCATATGGATCGATTGACTGGCATGGCGGTATTCGTTGCGGCAGTGGAGTTGGGCAGCTTCGCCGCGGCCACGCGGCGTTTCGGCCTTTCGGCGGCGATGGCTGGCAAATACGTCAGCGCAATCGAAGCGGAACTGAACGCGCGGCCGCTCCAGCGCACGACGCGCCGCCTCAGTCTGACCGAGATCGGCCAGACCACGGATTAACTATTGAAGATAGTTTGACGTTGCAAAATCCCTTCGCCAGCTAGGACGCGGAATCGACCGGGAGCCGACACCGTCATCAAGCCTGACGGTATCGGCGAAGAAGCTACCGCCCCTCACTCCCACTCAATCGTCGCCGGCGGCTTACCCGAGATGTCATAAACGACGCGGTTGATCCCTCGCACCTCGTTGATGATGCGGTTCGACACCTGCCCGAGCAGCTCGTGAGGCAGATGCGCCCAATGCGCCGTCATGAAGTCGAGCGTTTGCACCGCACGCAGGGCCACGACGTATTCGTACGTGCGTCCGTCGCCCATCACGCCCACGCTCTTGACCGGCAGGAACACGGCAAACGCCTGGCTCGTCAGGTCGTACCAGGACTTGCCCGTCTCCTTGTCGATCGTCGTGCGCAGCGTCTCAATGAAAATCGCGTCCGCGCGGCGCAGCAAGTCGGCAAACTCGCGCCGAACTTCGCCCAAAATCCGCACACCGAGGCCCGGACCCGGGAAGGGGTGCCGATACACCATCTCATGCGGCAAACCAAGCTTCACGCCAAGCTCGCGCACCTCGTCCTTGAAGAGCTCGCGCAGCGGCTCGAGCAGCTTCAGGTTCAGCGTCTCGGGCAGACCGCCGACGTTGTGGTGGCTCTTGATCGTATGCGCCGCCTTCTTTCCCTTGCCGGCCGACTCGATCACGTCCGGGTAGATCGTGCCCTGCGCGAGCCATTTGGCGTCGCTCAGCTTGCCGGCTTCCGCCTGGAACACTTCGACGAACTCCGCGCCGATGATCTTGCGCTTTGCCTCAGGATCGGTCACGCCCGCGAGCTTCGAGAGAAACGCCTCGCTCGCGTCGACGTGAATGACCTTCACGCCAAGGTGATCGGCGAACGTCGCCATCACCTGCTCGGCTTCATTCAGCCGCAAGAGACCATGATCGACGAACACGCAAGTCAGCTGCTCGCCGATGGCGCGATGCAAGAGCGCCGCCGCCACCGACGAATCGACACCGCCCGACAGGCCCAGGATCACATGCTCGTCGCCCACTTGCTCGCGGATCTTCTGCACCGCCTCGTCGATGTAGTGACCCATCTCCCAGTCCGCCTTCGCGCCGCAAATCTGCAGCACGAAGCGCTCGAGCATTGCACGGCCCTTCACCGTATGCGTGACTTCCGGATGCCATTGCAGACCGTAAAAGCGCCGCGACTCGTCCGCCATTGCCGCGATCGGACACGATTCGGTCGACGCCATCAGCGCGAAGCCTGGCGGCATTTCGGTGACCTTGTCGCCGTGGCTCATCCAGACCTTGAGCATGCCATGGCCCTGCTCCGTCCTGAAATCCTCGATGCCTTCGAGCAGGCTCGTGTGATTGCGCGCGCGCACTTCCGCGTAGCCGAACTCGCGCACGTGACCGCCGTCGACCTTGCCGCCCAACTGCTCGGCCATCGTCTGCATGCCGTAGCAAATGCCGAGCACCGGCACCCCCAGCTCGAACACGGCCTGCGGTGCCCGCGGCGTATCCGCCTCGGTCACCGAGTTGGGGCCTCCGGAGAGGATCACGCCCTTCGGCGCGAATTCGCGGATGAACGCGTCGTCGACATCGTACGGATGGATTTCCGAGTAGACGTGCGCTTCGCGTATGCGGCGCGCAATCAGTTGGGTGACTTGCGAACCGAAGTCGAGGATCAGGATCTTGTCATGCATGGCAGGCACGGATCGGTAGTGAACGAATGCAAAAGGCAGCGCATGGTGCGCTGCCTGAAATTGATAAGCGAATCGCGTCGCAGGTTGGAACCAGGGCACGCATGGCGCGCAGGAGCGTATTCGCGGTCGGGTTGGTCCAGGACGCGGGCCGGCCGCTCAGCCATGAAGCGGCAGCCGCGCGGCGACCGTCAGGTTGGCCATCGGCGCGCGTTGAAGCGCCACCTGCGCCGTTGGCAGCAGCGCCGCGCCGGCGCCGCGATAAATCGCGGCATCGGCAGCCAGCACGGGGCGCAGCAACGGTTTCATTGGTCGTGTCAGTCCACGTGGTAGTTGGGCGCTTCCTTGGTGATCTGCACGTCGTGCACATGCGACTCGCGCATGCCGGCCGATGTGATTTCGACGAACTGAGCCTTTTCGTGAAGCTCGTCGATCGTACTGCAGCCGCAATACCCCATGCTCGCGCGCACGCCGCCGATCAGCTGGAATAGGATCGCATTGACCGATCCCTTGTATGCGACACGGCCCTCGATGCCTTCGGGCACGAGCTTGTCGATGTTCGCCGAGTTGTCCTGGAAGTAGCGGTCCGCGGCGCCGTCCTTCATCGCACCGACCGAACCCATGCCGCGATACGACTTGTACTGGCGGCCTTGATAGAGGAATACGTCGCCCGGCGACTCTTCGGTGCCGGCCAACATGCTACCCATCATCACGGCATTCGCACCGGCCGCAAGCGCCTTGCTGACGTCGCCCGAGTACCGCACGCCGCCGTCCCCGATCACCGGCACACCGGTTCCTTTGAGGGCCTGGGAGACGTTGGCGATCGCCGTGATCTGCGGCACGCCCACGCCCGCGACGATGCGCGTCGTGCAAATAGAGCCGGGGCCAATGCCGACCTTGACGCCGTCAGCACCGTATTCGACGAGCGCGCGCGCCGCTTCCGCCGTCGCGATGTTGCCGCCGATGACTTCGACGTTCGGGTAGCGCTTCTTCACCCAGCTCACGCGCTCGAGCACGCCCATGCTGTGCCCGTGGGCCGTGTCGACGACGATCACGTCCACGCCGGCCGCGGCGAGCAACTCGACGCGCTCTTCATTATCCGCACCGACACCCACCGCCGCGCCGACACGCAGCTTGCCGTGTTCGTCTTTGCAGGCGTCCGGGTGTTCGGTCTGCTTCGTGATGTCTTTCACGGTCATCAGACCGCGCAGCTCGAACGCATCGTTCACCACGAGCACGCGCTCGAGGCGATGGCTGTGCATGAGCGCCTTCGCTTCGGAGAGCGCCGTGCCCTCCTTCACCGTCACGAGCCGCTCGCGCGGCGTCATGATCGTGCGCACCGGCTCGTCGAGGCGCGTCTCGAAGCGCAGGTCGCGGTTCGTGACGATACCGATCAACTGCGGGCCCTCGACCACCGGAAATCCGGAGATGCCATGCTGCTGCGACAGCGCGATCACATCGCGCACCTTCATGTGCGGCGGTACGGTGATCGGGTCGCGCACGACGCCCGACTCGAACCGCTTGACCTTCGCGACTTCGCGGGCCTGCTCGGCGGCGCTCAAGTTCTTGTGGATGATGCCGACGCCGCCTTGCTGCGCCATCGCGATTGCGAGACGCGCCTCGGTGACCGTATCCATCGCCGCCGATACGAGCGGCATGTTCAGGGCGATCTTGCGGGTCAGCTGGGTCTTGAGACTGGTGTCGCGCGGCAGAACGTCGGAGAAGGCCGGGACGAGGAGCACGTCATCGAACGTGAGTGCTTTCTGGATCAGACGCATGGCAAATCCTATAGGC
>DASZGN010000404.1:0-25466 GCA_035938775.1 Trinickia sp. | reverse complement strand
ACAAGCGCGCCTGCACATCATCGAGTTGCGCGGCCGATGCCTTCATTGCGTCGCCGATGCCACCTACCTCCGCCATCAACGCCGACGTGTCCTCTCCCCGCCCTTTCATCGCGCCGATCTGCTTCGACAGGCTGTTGCGGCGCGACTGCAGTTCTTCGGTGCGGGTCTGAATGGTGCGGCGTTCGGCTTCGAGCGCCGCAAACGCGGCAACGTCGAGCGTGTAGCCGCGAGCGGCAAGACGCTTCGCGACGCCGTCAAGGTCTTTGCGCAGCAACTGGATGTCGAGCATGGGAAAATACGTTTGGTGGAGTAAAGAGGCGATTTTAGCGCACCGGCTATCGCCCCCTGTGGGCCATTTGCGCCACGTGCGTGTTTTGTGCGACCTAAGCGGCCTACGCGACCGGCGCAACCCCCTCGACACGCGCCATCCGCAATCAGCGAGGACTCCGTCAGTCGTCCTTCGTCTTATGCGCCTCGCGCCCGTCCCGTCCGCATCGAGATCGGCGAGCCGCGCAAGCTTCTCACTGATTCTGCCCTCCAGGCCGCGCGGGGTCGGTCGGTACCCGTGCGGCTCGCGCAAAAAAATGCATTGCTTCACGCTTAAGCACAAAGAGTTTGGCTGATTATCGCTGTACCTCCGAGTTCGATGCATCTTGCCATGCCATGCTTGCGCAGCACTAAGCTGTGTCGGTAGTCATAAACAACAAGGAGGAAATATGGCTTTTTATGGTGACAAAACCAAGGTTATACATGCCACCGATCACAAGGACGTGGCCAAGTACAGCAGATCATGGAACCCGGGAGATAGGCCCGCATATCCGGGCATCTATAAATGCCAAAGGTGCGGGTTCGAGGACGTTATAAATCGGGAATGCTACAACATGCCACGCTGCGCAGAATGCAGAGCAGATACGACCACGTGGAAGCTGTTGGTAAGAGCGATGGACAGGTAAGGGTTATTTAAAAACATGAACCCAGGACCAGCGAAATGCTGGTCTTTTCTCTCATCCAAAATGATCGACCTTTGATACCCCGAATATCTTCACTTGCCCGATTCCTCATCCAGCTTTTTCAGGAATGCCATCTTCTCGGCTATTTTGCTCTCCAAACCTCGCGGAACTGGCTGATACCAGTGAGGTTCTTCCATGCCTTCAGGGAAATAGGTTTCTCCTGCTGCATAGGCATGAGGTTCATCATGAGCATATCGATACTCGTGTCCATAGCCCAGTTCCTTCATCAGCTTAGTGGGAGCATTTCGGAGGTGAACTGGAACTTCGCGGCTCTTGTCCTGCTTCACATGGGCGCGAGCCCGGTTGTACGCCATGTAACCAGCATTGCTCTTGGCTGCAACCGCCAGATAGATAACAGCTTGACCCAAAGCCAACTCACCTTCGGGGCTCCCAAGCCGCTCAAAGGTCAAGGCAGCGTCGTTGGCTATCTGCATAGCTCTTGGGTCGGCAAGCCCGATATCTTCCCAAGCCATGCGCACAATACGGCGAGCTAGATAGCGAGGATCGGCTCCGCCATCAAGCATCCGGCACAACCAATACAAAGCGGCATCAGGATTGGAGCCTCGAACAGACTTGTGCAACGCTGAAATCTGGTCGTAGAAGTTGTCCCCGCCTTTGTCGAACCGCCTTGCATTGAGGCTCAAGGCATTGGTGATGAACTCGGCTGTGATGTTACCGATGCCAGCAGCCCCGGCAGCGGTGTTGCACTGCTCCAGCAGGTTCAAAAACCTGCGGGCATCGCCATCGGCATAGCCAATAACGGTGTCCACTGCCTGCTCTTCAAAGCGAAGGTGGCCAAGGGCCTTCTCCTGAGCCCGCTTGAAAAGTTGCCTCAGCTCGTCCTCGGTAAGGGACTTCAGCACATAGACCTGGGCCCGAGACAGCAGAGCCGAGTTCACCTCAAATGATGGGTTCTCGGTGGTCGCTCCGATGAACGTGAAGAGCCCGGATTCAACGTGAGGCAACAGGGCATCTTGTTGAGACTTGTTGAACCTGTGAATCTCATCAACAAACAAGATGGTGTTCTTGCCCTGCGAAAGATATTGCCGGGCTTGGTCCATCGCGTCTCTGATGTCCTTGACACCAGAGAAGACCGCCGACAGCGCAATGAATTCGCAATCGAACGCGGTAGCCGTGAGCCGTGCCAGTGTGGTCTTCCCGACACCAGGCGGCCCCCACAAGATCATCGAATGGGGCTTGCCCGACTGAAAGGCCAGCCTCAGAGGCTTGCCTTCCGCTAGCAGGTGCGACTGACCAATGACCTCGTCGACGGTCTGCGGACGAAGGGCTTCCGCCAGTGGTGCAACGGGGTCGGCAGCGAACATATCACGCACGGACGTTCACCCGTTGATCACATCGGCGCCCTTCGGCACCGTGAACTTGAACGCATTGGCCTTGAGCGGCGGGTTCTTCTGAATGTTCGAGAACGTGAGCAGTGTCACGTTGCCGAACACGTCGTGCAGCTCCATTGCCTCGAGATTGCCGTCGCGAAAGCCGATGCCCACGCGCTTGAACTGCGTGTCCTGCGCCTTCGGCGTGAGTTCGAGCCAGTCGATGCCGCCCTTCACGCCCGCGTCGCGCAGCGTAAAGTTCTGCTCGAGATCGTTGCTGCCGAACAGGATCGCGGCCGGGCTCGCGCCCAGCGCGCCGCCGAGCTTGCGCACCGTGACCTGGTTCAGGTCCTTGTCATAGACGTAAAGGTTGTCGCCGTCGGCCTGAAGCACTTGCTCATAAGGCTTCTCGTATGACCAGATGAACTTGCCCGGGCGCGCGAACACGAACGTGCCGCTCGAGGTGCCGCTGATCTTCGGTTGGGCCGCATTCGGCTGGGCCGCGTCGGCCCCCGCTTGCGTCTTCGGCGGGGCTTTCACTTCGCGCTGCTCGAAGTCGCCCCGCGCCGAGTGCACTTGCGAGACGAATGCCTTCAACTGCTCGGTGCCGCTCGCGAACGCGGCAGGCGCGGCGCCAAGCAAGGCGGCGCCCATCGCCATGGCGCCAAGGCCGCGCGTCATCGAGCGCATCGCCGCGCGCGCACCACGCGCTGGCAAAGAGGAACGACGAGCGTGAAGCAGGAAGAATTGCTGCATGAAGGTGAATCTCCGTGATTGAGCTTGAGCCCCAAACGAGGGCGGCCGCGCCGCGCCCGGCCTAGTCGTTTTCGCGCGACGGCACCAGAATCTCGCGATTGCCGTTCGACGACATGGCCGAAACGAGCCCCGAGTTTTCCATTTGCTCGAGCAGCCGCGCGGCGCGGTTGTAGCCGATGCGCAGATGGCGCTGCACGAGCGAGATCGACGCGCGGCGATGCTTGACGACGACCTCCACGGCCTGGTCGTAAAGCGGATCGGACTCGTCGCCGCCCGCCGCCGCACCGCCGGCGGCAGCCGACCCTTCATCGCCCTCGCCCGCGAGCCCGCCTTCGAGGATGCCCTCGATGTAGTTCGGCTCGCCCTGCTCCTTGAGCTTTTCGACGACGCGATGCACTTCGTCATCGGACACGAACGCGCCGTGCACGCGCACCGGCAGGCCCGTGCCGGGCGGCAGGTAGAGCATGTCGCCCATGCCGAGCAGCGACTCGGCGCCTTGCTGATCGAGAATCGTGCGCGAGTCGATCTTCGACGACACCTGGAACGCCATGCGCGTCGGCACGTTCGCCTTGATGAGGCCCGTGATGACGTCGACCGACGGCCGCTGCGTCGCCAGAATCAAATGGATGCCGGCCGCGCGCGCCTTTTGCGCGATCCGCGCGATCAGCTCTTCGACCTTCTTGCCAACCACCATCATCAGATCGGCCAGCTCGTCGATGACGACAACGATATGCGGCAGCCGCGTGAGCGGCTCGGGCGCATCGGGCGTGAGGCTGAACGGATTCGGCAGCTTCTCTTCGCGCTTGGCCGCCTCGTCGATCTTGTTGTTGTAGCCGGCGAGATTGCGCACGCCAAGCTTGCTCATCAGCTTATAGCGGCGCTCCATTTCCGCAACAGCCCAGTTGAGCGCGTGGCCCGCCTGTCGCATGTCGGTGACAACGGGGCACAGCAGGTGCGGAATGCCTTCGTAGACGCTCATTTCGAGCATCTTCGGATCGATCAGGATCATGCGCACCTCGTCGGCGCTCGCCTTGTAGAGCAGCGAGAGAATCATCGCGTTGATGCCGACCGACTTGCCTGAGCCCGTCGTGCCCGCGACGAGCAAGTGCGGCATTTTCGCGAGATCGGCGCACACGGACTTGCCGCCGATGTCCTTGCCGAGGCCCATGGTCAGCTTCGATGCGGCGTCCGCGTAGACCTCGGAGCCGAGAATCTCGGAGAGGCGCACCGTCTGGCGCCGCTGATTCGGCAACTCGAGCCCCATGAAGTTCTTGCCGGGAATCGTCTCCACGACGCGGATCGAAACGAGCGACAGCGAGCGTGCGAGGTCCTTGGCGAGATTGACGATCTGACTGCCTTTCACGCCCGTGGCCGGCTCGATCTCGTAGCGCGTGACGACGGGGCCCGGATACGCGGCGACGACGCTCACCTCGACGCCGAAGTCCTTGAGCTTCTTTTCGATAAGGCGCGACGTGAACTCGAGCGTGTCGGCCGAAATCGACTCCTGCGCGGGCGGGGCCGCATCGAGCAAGGCAATCGGCGGCAGCGTGGAATCGCCAGGCAGATCGGCGAAGAGCGGCACCTGCTTTTCTTTTTCCACGCGCTCGGACTTCGGCGGCACGACGACAGGCGGCACGATCGTCACGGGCTCGTGCTCCTCGAGGCGCACGCGGCTTCGCTCGACCTTGCCCTCGCGCTTGACCGCGGCGGCTTCGCCCAACTTGCGGTCGCGCCCCGCCTCGCGGCGCAGCTTCGCCATCGTGACGGCGGAGATGAGCCAGTCGCCGACACGCTCGGCCACCGACAGCCACGAAAAGCGGAAATAGAGCGACAAGCCGATGGCGAGCGCCAGCAGAAATGCGAGCGTGCCGCCCGTGAATCCGAGCGCATGCGAAACGGCGCGCGCGAGCGCATCGCCGACGATGCCACCGGGCGCACGCGGCAACTGCACACGCAACGACCACATGCGCAACGCCTCGATTCCATCGCAGGCGAGCAGCACGAGTGCGAACGAGCACGCGTCGGCGAGCCAACCCGCCTCGCGCGGGGTGTCGTCCTCGAGTGCGGCCGGGCGCGTCAGGCGCCGGTAATTCGCGGCGATGCGGCGCGCGAGCAGCACGACCCACCAGTACGCCGAGAGGCCGAAGAGCAGGAGCAGGATGTCGGACGTCCAGGCGCCGACGCGCCCGGCCCAGTTGGCAATGCGATCGACTTGCGCCGCGTGCGTCCAGCTGGGATCGTGGCGGCTGTAGCTGACGAGCGCCATCACCAGGAACACGCCAAGCGCGACCTGCAATATCCAGCGAATTTCGGTGAAAAGGCGCGACATGCGGTGCGGCAAGGCTTGCGCGGGCGCCGAATAGGGAGCTTTGGCCATGAATCCGTAGGAGCTTGGCGGGGCCGCGCGTGCGCGAGTTGCCCGCCGGTCGTCGATGCGGGCTATTGTAAACGCTGCGTCGCGCGCCAGGCTGTAAATGAGGGTTACCGTTGCACGGCACGAACGGTGCTATGGCGTCGATTGAAAAGCCTCATCCGCCAACATTGTCTGCAGCCCTTTATAATGCGCGGGTACGCCCCATCTGCTGCACTAGCGCGGCGCCCCCGGCCTGAGCGGCTCTCCCTCAGCTTGTCCACCGGCGCCCCTTCCCGTGGCACTTCTTAGGATTGAAGCCTCATGTCCTCGCGCAAACACGCCAAAGTACTCATTCTCGGTTCCGGCCCAGCCGGCTACACCGCCGCCGTCTACGCGGCGCGCGCCAATCTTTCCCCGGTGCTCGTCACCGGCCTCGCGCAAGGCGGTCAGCTGATGACGACCACCGATGTCGAAAACTGGCCCGCCGATCCGAGCGGCGTGCAAGGCCCCGAGCTGATGCAGCGCTTTCTCGAGCATGCCGAGCGCTTCAACACCGAGATCATTTTCGACCACATCCATACAGCCAAGCTCAACGAAAGGCCGATCCGCCTGATTGGCGATTCGGGCGAATACACGTGCGATTCGCTCATCATCTCAACGGGCGCCTCCGCGCAATACCTGGGGTTGGCGTCGGAGGAGGCGTTCATGGGCCGCGGCGTGTCCGCCTGCGCGACATGCGACGGGTTTTTCTACAAGAAGCAGCATGTGGCCGTGGTCGGCGGCGGCAATACGGCCGTTGAAGAAGCGCTCTATCTCGCGGGTATCGCGAGCAAGGTGACGGTGATCCATCGCCGCGACAAGTTCCGCGCCGAGCCGATTCTCATCGACCGCCTGCTCGAGAAGGAAAAGGAAGGCATCGTCGAAATCAAATGGAATCACGTGCTCGATGAAGTCAAGGGCGACGATTCCGGCGTGACCGGCTTGCGCATCAAGCACACGAAGACCGGCGAGACGACCGATGTCACGCTGCAAGGCATCTTCGTCGCGATCGGGCACAAGCCGAACACCGATATCTTCGCCGGCCAGCTCGAGATGAAGAACGGCTACATCATCACGAACGGCGGGCTGAGCGGCAACGCGACGGGCACGAGCGTGCCGGGCGTCTTCGCGGCGGGCGACGTGCAGGATCACATCTATCGCCAGGCGATCACGAGCGCAGGCACCGGCTGCATGGCCGCGCTCGATGCGCAGCGCTACCTCGAGAGCATCCATGAGCTCAATCAGGCACACGTCATGAGCGCCGAGGTCGATCGCTAAGAGAAGCGCTGCTACCCAAGCGAGCCCGGGCACGCTTGAATAAAGGATGAAGGGCCGCGGCCGCCACGTCTCGCGGCCCTTTTTGCGTCGAACCGGCGCGAGGCACTTCAGTGCATGCCGCCAGCCGCAGCACAGGTTACCGTCATGGCGAAAAAGCGTACCCCTTCGCACGAGCCCAGCCAACGCTCCGATGCCGATGCGCGCGCGACCGGTCTGCACGAGCTTGCGGGCTTGCGCGACGCGCTCAAGGAAAGCGCCGCGGAGCGCGAGCGCAAGCGCATCGCCGCGGCCAAGGCCGAGCGCGAAGCCTCGGCCGATGCCGAGCTCTTTCGCCGCGCAATCGGCGACGTTGCCCCGATCAAGGCACCGCCGCGCGCGATGCAGGGGCGCACGCCGCCTCCCGCGCTGCCGCTGCAAACGCGGCGCGACGAGCAGGCGGTGCTCGCCGAGGCCCTCTCCGACGACTTCGATCCGGAAGTCCTGCTCGATAGCGACGAATCCCTCTTCTTTTGCCGCGCCGGCATCAGCCAGGAAGTCGTGCGCAAGCTGCGGCGCGGCCATTGGATCGTACAGGCACAACTCGATCTGCACGGCATGCGCCGTGACGAAGCGCGCGAAGCGCTTGCCGAGTTCATCCGCGAGGCCGTAAAACGTGGGCTGCGCTGCGTGCGCGTGATTCACGGCAAGGGGCTGGGCTCGCTCGGCAAGGAGCCCGTCTTGAAGGGCAAGGTGCGCGCGTGGCTCGTACAAAAAGCGCATGTCATTGCGTTTTGCGAGGCACGGGCCCACGACGGCGGCGCGGGCGCCGTGCTCGTGCTGCTGCAGCCGGGCGTGACGCCCAGCGCCGCCGCGCGGCCCGAGCGGGGGCAACATGGTGCACCCTAGGCTCACATTCGCGCTGTCGGTCATCGAGGCGCTTGCGATTCTCTCGTTCGCCATCTCGGGCTTCATCGAGGCCCGCAAGCGCAGGCTCGACGCGATCGGCACGTTCCTCGTCGCGCTGGCGACGGCCTTCGGCGGCGGCACCATGCGCGACGTGCTGCTCGAACGACGGCCGTTCTACTGGGTGGAGCACCAGGCATACGTCATCGTCATCTTCGTGCTGTCGTTCTTCGCGCAGTACGTGATGCGCATGGTTTCGCTCGTTATCTCCGAACGAGCGCTGCTCATCGCCGATGCGATCGGGCTCGGGCTCTTCAGCATTTCGGGCACGTCGGTCGCGCTCGATTCAGGCATGCCATGGTTCACGGCGGCAATGATGGGCGTCGTGACCGGCGTGTTCGGGGGGATCATGCGCGACGTGCTGTGCAATGACGTCCCGCTCATTTTGCGCGACTCGCGTCCTTATGCGACGTGTGCGTTCGCCGGCTGCTGGCTCTATGTTTTGCTCGCGCGGCTCGATGTCGATCCGATCTATTGCCTGCTCGCCGCGAGCGCCTTGATACTTATCGCGCGGCTCGTGACGTTCAAGCTCAACGTGCGCCTGCCCCACTAGCTGCGCCTGCCGCGCTAGCTGCTCCTGCCGCACTAGCTGCTCCTGCCGCGCTAGTTGCGCTCGGCGCGCTAGCGCAGCGCGGCAGGCGACTCACGCAATGCGCGCTTCGGTCGCCGGATCGAACAGGACGGCCTTCGACACATCGAAGAGCAGCGACATCGTCTGCAACGGCTGCGGGTTCGAGGCCGGGTGCACGCGGCTCACCGCGCGCTTGCCGTTCACCTGCGCGAAGACGAGCGTGTCGGGGCCGGTGGGCTCGATCACATCGACCTTCACGTCGAGCCGCTGCAGCTCGCTGCCGTGGCCGTTGTGGGCACTGCGTGCATCGGTGATGCGCTCGGGCCGCAAGCCGAGAATCACGTTGCGCCCGACGTGCGCCTTCATGCGCGCCGCCTCGAACGGCAGATTGAGCACGCCGCGCGCGACGCCCGTGTCGATCTCGATGCCGGCACCCGAGCCTTGCTCGACGAGCTTGCCTTCGATGAAGTTCATCGGCGGCGCGCCGATGAAGCCGGCGACGAAGAGGTTCGACGGCGAATCGTAGATCTCCTGCGGCGAGCCGAACTGCTGCACGATACCGTCCTTCATCACGGCGATGCGATCGCCGAGCGTCATCGCCTCGATCTGATCGTGCGTCACATAGACGATCGTCGTGCCAAGACGCTGATGGAGCAGCTTGATCTCGGAGCGCATTTCGATGCGCAGCTTCGCATCGAGATTCGATAGCGGCTCGTCGAAGAGGAACATCACCGGGTCGCGCGCAAGCGCCCGCCCCATCGCGACGCGCTGGCGCTGCCCGCCCGAGAGCTGACCCGGCTTGCGATCGAGCAGATGCTGGATCTGCAGCATCTGCGAAACGCGCTCGACGATCTGCTCCTGCTCGCGCTTGGGCACCTTGCGGATTTTCAGGCCGAACGAGATGTTCTCGCGCACCGTCATCGACGGGTACAGCGCGTACGATTGAAACACCATCGCGATGTCGCGATGCTTCGGCGACAGGTTGTTGACCACCTTGCCGTCGATGAGGATCTCGCCCTTGGTGACCGTCTCGAGGCCGGCGATCATGTTGAGCAGGGTCGACTTCCCGCAGCCCGAGCCGCCGACGAGAATCAGGAACTGACCGTCCTCGATCTCGATGTCGACGCCCTTCAAGACGGGCACGCCGTTCGGGTAGGTCTTGTATACGTCGCGGATGGAAAGGCTTGCCATGCTGAAATCCTTTAGTCTGCTGTGCTGCTTTCGAGTATGCGTTTGCGCGGGGCGCCCTTGCGCCGGGCGCCCTATTGGCGCCGCGCGCCGTCAGCCCTTCACCGCGCCTGCGGTCAGGCCGCGCACGAAATACCGGCCGGCGACCACGTAGACGAGCAGCGTCGGCAGCGCCGCGATGATCGCGCCCGCCATGTCGACGTTGTATTCCTTGACACCCGTCGACGTGTTCACCAGGTTGTTCAGCGCCACCGTGATCGGCATCGAATCGACGCCCGAGAACACGATACCGAACAGGAAGTCGTTCCAGATCTGCGTGAACTGCCAGATGAGGCACACCATGAAGATGGGCAGCGATACGGGCAGCAGGATGCGCGTGAAGATCGTGAAGAAGCCGGCGCCGTCGATACGCGCGGCCTTCACGAGCTCGGCGGGCACGCTCACGTAGAAGTTGCGGAAGAACATCGTCGTGAACGCGATGCCGTAGATGACGTGCACGACGACAAGCCCGGTAATCGTGTTCGAGATGCCGATGTAGCCGAGCAGGCGCGCCATCGGCAGCAGGATCGTCTGAAACGGAATGAAGCAGCCGACGAGCAGCATCGTGAAGATCGCGTCGGCACCCCGGAAACGCCAGTGCGTGAGCGCGTAGCCGTTGAACGCGCCGATCGCCGACGAAATGAGCACGGCGGGAATCACCATGCTCACGGAGTTCAGGAAGAACGGTCGCATGCCCTCGCAACGCACGCCCGTGCACGCCTCGCTCCACGCCTTTACCCACGGCGCCAAGCTCCAGTGCGACGGCGGTGTGAGCAGGTTGCCGGTACGAAGCTCGTCGATATCCTTGAACGACGTCGACAGCATCACGTAGATCGGAAACAGAAAGTAGAGCGCAAACAGCGCAAGCACCGCGTAAATGACGGCGCGGCTGATCGTCATCCCGGTACGCGCCGGTCGCGTCCTCCCAGTACTCGCCGGGCCGCCCCCAAGCGTACTGGGCGCCCCCTCGGGGGGCAGCGAGCGTGGGGGTCGTTTCATCTCAGGCTGCATTGCGGGTGCTCCTCGATTCCATGTACATGAGTGGCACGAGCACCGCGACAACGGTCGCGAGCATCATCATCGACGACGCCGCGCCGACACCGAGCTGCCCACGATTGAACGAGAACGTGTACATGAAGATCGCGGGCAGCGACGACGACGTGCCGGGGCCGCCCGCCGTCAGCGCGACGACGAGGTCGAACGTCTTGATCGCGATGTGGCACAGAATCAGCAGCACCGAGAAAAACACGGGGCGCATGCTCGGAATGACGATCTTGCGATAGATGGTGGGCAGCGCCGCGCCGTCGACTTGCGCCGCCTTGAAGATCTCGGCATCGACGCCGCGCAGGCCGGCCAGAAAAAGCGCCATCACGAAACCCGTGGACTGCCAGACAGCCGCGATCACGATGCAGAAGATCGCCCTGTCGGGATCGTCGAGCCAGTTGAACGAAAAGCTCGTCCAGCCCCAGTCGCGCATTACTTTCTCGAGGCCGAGGCCGGGGTTGAGGATCCACTGCCAGGCGGTGCCCGTCACGATGAATGACAGCGCCATCGGGTACAGGAAAATGGCGCGCAGCGCGCCTTCGTTGCGAATCTTCTGATCGAGCAGGATCGCGAGAAAGAGTCCGAGCACGACGCAGATGCCAATGAACGGGATGGCGAACCAGCCGAGGTTCTTCGCCGCCGTCCACCAGACGTCGTTATCGAAAAGCTCCTCGTAGCGCGCGAGGCCGACGAATTCATAGTTGGGCATCAGCCGCGAATTCGACAGCGACAGGTAGCCGGTGACGAGAATGAAGCCGTAGACGAACACCACGCTGATTGCCACGCTCGGCGCAAGCACGAGCTTCGGTATCCAGCGGTCCGCAAGCGCCGCCATCGACGAGGCGCGACGGGGCACGGGCGCAATATTTTTTTCGTCGCCACTAAGGGAGGCACTCACTGCTCGACTCCTGTCTTGCTTGCCGGTCGCACCCGCCGATCGAAACATGATCGGCCGTGCGACCGGCGTGGGGGACGCAAGCCCGGCGACGCGCTTCAAGCCGCCGATGCTGCGACTTTATTGCGCTTTACTTCGTCCTCGCGGCTTTTGCGAGCGCTTGCACCGCGCTCTTCGAGTCTTGCGACGAGTTCATGAACTTCGTGACGACGTCGGTGATCGCGCCGGCCGTGGCATCGGGCTGCGCCATGCCGTGCGCGAGCGACGGCACGTAGCCGCCGGCCTTGATGGCCGTTTGCTCATCGTCATACGACTTTTTCGCGCAGTCGTCGAACTTGGCCATCGACACGCCGAGGCGCACCGGGATCGAACCTTTGTTCAGGCTGAACTGCTCCTGGAACTCGGGGCTCATGATCGTCTTCGCGAGCGCAAGCTGGCCCGGTGTGACGGCCTTCTGGCCCTTTTGCTGGAAGAACACGAACGAGTCGACGTTGAAGGTATAGGCCTTCTCCGTGCCCGGCACCGCGGCGCAGATGTAGTCCGAGCCCGGCTTCTTGCCCGCGTTGGCGAATTCACCCTTCGCCCAGTCGCCCATGAACTGCATGCCGGCCTTGTTGTTGATGACCATCGCGGTGGCGAGGTTCCAGTCCCGGCCCGTGCGGCCGGTATCGAAATAGCTCTGGATCTTGCGCACCGTGTCGAACACTTGAATCATCTGCGGCGACGTGAGCGTCTTCTGGTCCAGATCGACGATCGCTTTCCTGTAGAAGTCCGCACCTTGCGACAGCACGACGTCTTCCCACAGCGTCAGATCCTGCCACGGCTGGCCGCCCATCGCGATCGGCTGAATGCCCGCGGCCTTCATCTTGTCGGCGACGGCGAAGAACTCTTGCCAGTTCGTCGGCACCTTTCCGCCCGCCTTATCGAGCGCCGCCTTGTTGATGTAGAGCCAGTTCACGCGGTGCACCGAGAACGGTGCGGCGACGTAATCCCCTTGCGCATGCATGATCTTGTCGATCTGCGGCGGCAGGTTATGCTTCCAGTCGGTCGCGGCCGGGTCGATGTTCACGAGCACGCCCTGTTGCGCCCAGTCCTGAATCAGCGGCCCTTTGATCTGCGCGGCGCTCGGCGCATTGCCCGAGATCACCTGCGTCTTCAGCGCCGTCATGGCCGCGGCGCCCGCTCCCCCCGCCACCGCGAAGTCCTTCCACGTGTAGCCCTGTTTCTGCAAGTCATCCTTCAGCACCCCGACGGCTTTCGATTCGCCGCCCGACGTCCACCAGTGCAGCACTTCGATGGACTCGGCCGCTTGCGCCGCGGATACACCCCCCATCAGCCCCGTGGCGCACAGAGCAGCCATGATCGCGCGAACTTTCATCCTTTATCTCCTCCAGACAGCTGAACAAGAAACGATTAGTCCCCTTCTTTCGCCGGGGAACGATGGTTATGTGAAACAGAACAACTCGGGATGGCCGGGTTTCGAGCCTTGCCGCTGGGACGCACAATAAGTGCGAAAGGCGCGCCCAAGCGAGGGCGACCCGCGCCCGGCCGCGAAGGCTCTTCAGGGAATGAGCGATTCGGAATTCAACGACTGTCTCCTTTTTTGCTTTTGGCTCGCCCGCGTCGCGCGAAAGCAAGCTCATAGAGGCAGCGCCGCGCGTACCGCGCTGCTAACATGCAACCGCAGCACACCGAATTCACGCGACGCACCGTTCGCGCCCCCGAAGGGCTCCTCGCAACCGGCGCGTAGCGCACTTTTTGCGGCGGATCGACGTTACCTCTTGATTTGAATTGTAGTTAAACTACAATTCAGTGTCAAAAATATTTTTATCGAGCTACAACCGCATCCTACCGCCCTCCAGCCCGCTCCCGGCAACCCCTGACTTCGGTTCACGACTCATGCAAATCGACTCGAGCTTTACCTTCGTTCTCTTCGGCGGGACCGGCGACCTGTCGATGCGAAAGATTCTTCCGGCGCTCTACGAGGCGCACCGCTCGGGCATGCTGCCCGAGCAGGGCAAGATCGTCGCCGTGGCACGGCACGCGGCCGACCGCGACGATTACCTCGAATGGGTCAACAGCAACGTCAAGGCGCACGTCGCGAAAAGCGGCTTCGAAGAAGGCGTCTGGGCGCGCTTCCTCGAGCGCATCGCCTACGTGAAGCTCGATCTCGGCAAGCCCGAGGAATTCGCGCTGCTGCGCGAAGCGATCGAAGGACTTCCCGGCATACGCGTGTTCTATCTCGCCACGGGTCCTTCGCTCTTCGTGCCGATTTGCCGCGCGCTCGCGGCGGCGGGCTTGAACCAGAACGCGCGCATAGTGCTCGAGAAGCCGCTCGGCTATGACTTGCGCTCGTCGAAGGCGATCAATGACGCAGTGGGCGAGATCTTCGCGGAAGACCAGATCTACCGCATCGACCACTATCTCGGCAAAGAACCCGTACAGAACCTGCTCGCGTTGCGCTTCGGCAACGCGCTTTTCGAGCCGCTCTGGCGGCGCGATTGGGTCGAGAGCATCCAGATCACGATCGCCGAGGAGCTCGGCGTCGAGGGTCGGGGCGATTTCTACGACAATACGGGCGCGCTGCGCGATATGGTGCAGAACCACCTGCTGCAATTGCTTTCGATCGTTGCCATGGAGCCGCCGCATTCGATGGATGCGGACTCGGTGCGCGACGAAAAGCTGCGCGTGCTGCGCGCGTTAAAGCCGATCGATGCGCGCGACATCAGCAAGATGGCCGTGCGCGGGCAATATCACGCGGGCGTGATCAAGGGCATGGCGGTGCCGGGCTACACGTCCGAGCGTGGCGTGAATCCTCAAAGCACGACCGAGACGTTCGTCGCGCTGAAAGTCGAAATCGAGAACTGGCGCTGGTCGGGGATCCCGTTTTTCCTGCGCACGGGCAAGCGGCTCGCGGAGCGCGTCGCCGAGATCGTCGTAAACTTCCGTCCGGTGCCGCACTCGGCGCTCGGCGCGCCGGCGCTGCGGCCCGGTGCGAATCGGCTCGTGATCCGCTTGCAGCCGAACGAGTCGATGCGCCTTTATTGCCTCGCCAAGCAGCCTGGCGAAGGCATGAATCTCGCGAGCGTGCATCTCGATCTCGCGTTCGACCAGTTCTTCAAGGAAGGCCAGATGGAGGCGTATCAACGCCTGTTGCTCGACGTCATCAACGGGCGCCTCGCGCTCTTCGTGCGGCGCGACGAACAGGAAGCCGCCTGGCGCTGGGTCGAGCCGATCCTCAACGAATGGGCGGGGTCGGGCAAGCCACCGAAGCCCTACGCGGCGGGTACCTGGGGGCCCGCCGCCGCGAGCGCGATGCTCGCGCAGCACGGCACTTGCTGGCTCGAAGAAGAGAATTGAAGAATTGAAGTGAAGTGAATCGAGGCATCGGCTTCAAGCCGGATCGGACAGAACCGATCCGGCAGCGGGCCGAACACAATCGGATCGGCGCGGGCGGCGCACCGGCGCACTCCCGCCGAGTATTGCTGACGACGCCGGGCATACAAAAAAGTAGTCTGGAGGAGAAGTGATCGAGCTTCACGCTTTCGACGACCCGCACGCCCAAGCCGGCGCGCTGGCCAAAGCGGTGAGCGATGCGCTGCAAGCGTCGCTCGCCGCGCGCGGGAGTCCACCCGGCAATGCGCCCGGCGCGGCGTCGCGCGCAACGCTCGCGGTGTCCGGCGGCACGAGTCCGCGCCTGTTCCTGCAAACGCTCGCACATGAACCCATCGAATGGCGGCGCGTCGACGTGACGCTCGTCGACGACCGTTGGGTGCCCGAGACCGATCCCGCGAGCAACGCGCGGCTCGTGCGCGAAACCCTGCTCACCCATGCCGCGAGCGCCGCGCGCTTCTTGCCGCTCGTCGACGTATCGAAGGACATCGAAGCGCATGTGGCCGCCCTGAATGCGGACCCGGAGCGCACGCTGCCTGAGCTCGCCGTGCTTGGCATGGGCGAGGACGGGCACACGGCATCGCTGTTCGCCGATGCGCCCGCCGATGAATGGGCGCACGCGACGAGCCCCAAGGCCCAGCGCTTCGTCGCCATTCATCCCCGCCACGCGCCGCATGCGCGCGTGAGCCTGTCGCTGGCCGCGCTCGCTCGCATCGAGCGGCTCTTTCTGTTGATCGCGGATGAGCGCAAGCTCGATGTCCTCAACGCCGCTGTATCCGCGCCGCAAGAAAACGCCATCTCGAAGCTGGCAAACCACAAGGGAGTCAGACTCGATGTCTACTGGTGCGCAAAATAAGGCCACTACCGTTCCCGGCGTCCGCCGGCACCCCGACGGGCCGCGCTTGCTCGCCGACGTCGGCGGCACGAACGCACGTTTCGCGCTCGAACCGGGGCCCGGCGAAATTACACAGATCCAGGTCTATCGGGGCGCTGATTACCCCGGCATAGAAGACGTGATCAGGCAGTACCTGAACGATACGAATGTCGACCACGTGAACCACGCGGCAATCGCGATCGCGAATCCGGTCGATGGCGATCTGGTCAAGATGACCAATCACAACTGGGCCTTTTCGATCGAGGCGACGCGGCGCTCACTCGGCTTCGACACGCTGCTCGTGGTCAACGACTTCACGGCGCTCGCAATGGCCCTGCCCAACTTGACCGACGCCCAGCGCGAGCAGGTGGGCGGCGGCACGCGCCGGCAAAACAGCGTGATCGGCTTGCTTGGCCCCGGCACCGGGCTTGGCGTATCGGGGCTGATACCGGCCGACGACCGCTGGATCGCGCTTGGCAGCGAAGGCGGCCATTCGAGCTTCGCCCCCCTCGACGAGCGCGACGACCTCGTGCTCCAGTTCGCGCGCAAGAAGTGGCCGCAGCATGTCTCGTTCGAGCGCGTGGCTGCCGGCCCCGGTATCGAACTCATCTACCGCGCGCTTGCCGCGCGCGACAAGAAGCGTGTGCCGACTTCGCTGGCACCGGCCGATGTCGTCGAGCGCGCGCGCGAAGGCGAGCCGATCGCGGCGGAAGCCGTCGATTGCTTTTGCGGCATTCTCGGCACGTTTGCCGGCAACATCGCCGTGACGCTCGGCGCGCTGGGCGGCGTCTACATCGGCGGCGGCGTGGTGCCGAAGCTCGGCGAGCTTTTCACGCGCTCGTCGTTTCGCCGGCGCTTCGAGGCGAAGGGCCGCTTCGAGTCGTACCTCGCCAACATTCCCACCTATGTCATAACGGCCGAATATCCGGCGTTCCTCGGCGTATCGGCGATCCTCGCCGAGCAATTGACGAGCCGCTCGGGCAGCGGCGGCTCCGCCGTGTTCGAGCGCATCCGCCAGATGCGCGACGCGTTGACGCCCGCGGAGCGGCGCGTCGCCGATCTCGCGCTCAATCATCCGCGCTCGATCATCAGCGATCCAATCGTCGACATTGCGCGCAAGGCCGACGTCAGCCAGCCGACCGTGATCCGCTTTTGCCGCTCGCTCGGCTGCCAGGGTCTGTCGGATTTCAAGCTCAAGCTCGCCACCGGCCTGACCGGCACCATCCCGGTCAGCCACAGCCAGGTGCATCTCGGCGATACGGCGACCGATTTCGGCGCCAAGGTGCTCGACAACACGGTATCGGCCATCTTGCAGTTGCGCGAGCATCTGAACTTCGAGCAGGTCGAGCGCGCAATCGACCTGCTGAACGGCGCGCGCCGCATCGAGTTCTACGGGCTCGGCAACTCGAACATCGTTGCACAGGACGCGCACTACAAATTCTTCCGCTTCGGCATCCCGACGATCGCCTACGGCGACCTGTACATGCAGGCGGCCTCGGCGGCGCTGCTCGGCAAGGGCGACGTGATCATGGCGGTATCGAAGTCGGGGCGTGCGCCCGAGCTTCTGCGGGTGCTCGACGTCGCCATGCAGGCCGGCGCCCAGGTGATTGCAATCACCTCGAGCAATACGCCGCTGGCCAAGCGCGCGACGGTCGCGCTCGAGACGGATCACATCGAAATCCGCGAATCGCAGCTTTCGATGATCTCGCGCATATTGCACCTTGTGATGATTGACATCCTCGCCGTGGGCGTCGCCATCCGGCGGGCGGTGCCGAGCGCTGAAGTGGCGCAGGCGGTGGAGAAAGCGCGCTCGGCAGGCAATGACGAGGCCGCAGCCGTGCTCGACTGGCTTAGCCACGGCGCGGCGTCCTCAGCCGCCGACTAAGCGACTCGCGTGGCGGCGCTCGCCGCCGCGCGCCAATGCGCCGGCGCTCTTGCCGTACGCCCGCTTCTTTCACGTTTTGTCATCAATGTCCGACCCGCGCCGCCGCCCCGCGCGGGTCTTTTTTCATGCGTCCGTCGACGACGCTGACCCGTGCTTGGCGCCCGCACAGACAGGCCGGTCCAGCATGGCTCGCGGCGGTGCGAGCAGCGCGTTGTCACGCCTATTCATTCAACGTCTTTGCAACATATGGGAAGCGCAAGTTGTCGCTTAATTACAACGTCACTGTAAGTTATTTAAACACCTACTGTTACTGAAACTTAAGCGGGGCGCGGCCTTCACTATGTCACGGGCTGAAAAATCTAATTTCCGAAACCGCAATAATGAGATTCAACTGGTGTTTCCACTAATGAGTCAGCGGGTTAGACATCCCTAGTATCCGATGGACTGCCTGGGCTCTGCGGCCGGGCCTATCCGCTCGAAGAAGCGCAGGTATCCGCTGCATCGTTCCTCCCATCCGGGTGCTCACAAATATCCAAACTCATCGTCTCGGAGATCTTTAGATGAAAAAATCGCTTATCGCACTGGCAGTGACGAGCGCCATCGCAGCGCCCGCGTTCGCGCAGGACGGCGCTACTGCCAACAGCGTGACGCTCTACGGCATCCTCGACACCGGCATCAGCTACGTGAACAACACGGCTGGTCACTCACAGTGGTCAATGCAAGACAACATTACGCAGGGCAGCCGCTGGGGCTTGAAGGGCGTGGAAGACCTCGGTGGTGGTCTGAAGGCCATTTTCCAGATTGAAAACGGTTTCCACCCCGCGAACGGCAAACTCGCGCAACATAGCCGCGAGTTCGGCCGTCAAGCCTACGTGGGCCTGACGAGCGACAAATACGGTACGCTGACCCTCGGTCGCCAGTACGACCCGGTGGTGGACATGGCTCAGGTGACGACCTTCAACGGTCAATGGGGCGCCCTGTTCTCGCACCCGGCCGATATCGACAACACGGATAACGGCTTCCGTATCAACAACGCGGTCAAGTATGTGTCGCCGAACTTCTACGGCTTCCAGGCCGAGGGCTTGTACGCATTCGGCGGTCAGGCTGGCCAGTTCAGCAGAGACAGCACGGTCGGCGGCGGCGTGAGCTACTCCGCAGGCCCGCTGTATGTTGGCGTCGGCTACTTCTTCGCGAAGGACCCGGCACAGCAGTTCGACGACGGCAACTTCGGTGCGAACCAAAACCCGGCAGCTGTCACGCCGGCGTCCGGCATTTGGGGCCTCGTTGGTGTTCCGGCGAACATGCAGAGCATCAGCGTAGGCGCCACCTACACAATCGGACCTGTGCTTGCTGGTGCTAACTGGTCGAACGCGCGCTTCGAACAGTCCAATGGCGTGGCGGGCAACACGACGTATTTCAACAGCTTCGAGCTGTGGGGCCAGTACAGCCTGACGCCGGCAACGACGTTGGGCGCGGGCTATACGTACACGCAGGGCAAGGTCGATGCAACCGATACGAAGCCGAAGTACGGCCAAGTCAACCTGCTCGCCGACTACCGCCTGTCGAAGCGCACCGACGTCTACTTGATGGGCATTTACCAACACGCGATGAGCGGTGGTGTCACGGCCGACATTTACGCTCAGCTGTTCAACGGCGCGAGCACCAACTCGAACCAAGTGGTTGGCCGCGTCGGTATCCGTCACAAGTTCTAATCGCGGCAGCAACAGCAACGCGCACCGGTTGGCCTTCGGCTCGGCCGGTGCGCGGCGAAATCAGCAGTACCTTCGAAAGGCGCCCATACCAGGGCGCTTTTTTTTCGTCCGCCGCTCCCCTATTGCACAGCGCCGGCGTCCTTTCCCCAACGCACGGCGACCGCGCCGAACAGCCCTCTCGCGCCCGGGCCGCTCTGCGAGCGCCGCTCCGGTACAATTTGACCCATCGTATTGGTCGCGCCCGCCGCGCGTTACGCCCGTAGCCGCCGCGGGTCTTCGTTCACGCAAAACTCATCTCATGACCAGCAATCAAGCCCTCTTCGAACGCGCCCAACGCTCCATCCCCGGCGGAGTCAATTCGCCGGTGCGCGCCTTTCGCTCGGTTGGCGGCACGCCGCGCTTCGTGAAGCGCGCGCAAGGCCCGTACTTCTGGGATGCCGAAGGCGCGCGCTATATCGACTACATCGGCTCGTGGGGGCCGATGATCGTCGGCCATGTTCATCCCGAAGTGCTCGAGGCCGTGACCCGCGCGCTGGCCGACGGCTTTTCGTTCGGCGCGCCGACCGAAGCCGAGATCGAGATCGCCGAGGAAATCACCAAGCTCGTGCCGTCGATCGAGCAGGTGCGGCTCGTCTCGAGCGGCACCGAAGCAACCATGAGCGCGCTGCGGCTTGCGCGCGGCTTCACGAACCGCAGCCGCATCGTCAAGTTCGAGGGCTGCTATCACGGCCACGCCGATCCCCTTCTCGTGAAGGCCGGGTCGGGCCTGCTTACGTTCGGCAACCCGACGTCCGCCGGCGTGCCGCCCGAGGTCGCCAAGCACACCACGGTGCTCGAGTACAACAACGCCGCCGCGCTCGAAGAGGCGTTCGCGGCGTTCGGCGATGAAATCGCGGCCGTCATCGTCGAGCCCGTCGCCGGCAATATGAACCTCGTGCGCGGCAATCCCGAATTCCTTCAAACGCTGCGACGGCTTTGTACCCGTCACGGCGCCGTGCTGATATTCGATGAAGTGATGTGCGGCTTTCGCGTTGCGCTCGGCGGCGCCCAGGCGCTCTATGGCATCGAGCCGGACCTGACCTGCCTTGGCAAGGTGATCGGCGGCGGCATGCCGGCCGCGGCGTTCGGCGGACGGCGTGAGATCATGGCTCATCTGGCGCCCGCAGGCGGCGTCTATCAGGCGGGCACGCTTTCGGGCAATCCGGTGGCCGTCGCGGCCGGGCTGAAGACGCTGCAGCTCATCCAGGCGCCCGGGTTTTATGAGCGGCTCTCGGCGCAGACCGCGCGGCTCGCGACCGGCCTCGCCGGCGCGGCGCAATTGGCCGGTGTGCCGTTTGCCGCCGATGCGGTGGGCGGCATGTTCGGCCTCTACTTCACCGAACGGGTGCCGCAAAGCTTTGCCGACGTGTCGAAGAGCGACGTTCCTCGCTTTAACGCGTTCTTCCACAAGATGCTCGATGCGGGCGTGTATTTCGCGCCGTCGGCCTATGAGGCGGGCTTCGTCTCGAGCGCGCACGACGATGCCGTGATCGACGCCACTATCGATGCCGCGCGCGGTGCGTTTGCCGCGCTTGCGGCCTGAACGCTGCGGCGCGAGCAGCCATGTTCTCAGAAGCCGATTTCATCCATATGCAACGCGCGCTCGCGCTGGCGGCGCGCGGCATGTTCACGACGACGCCGAACCCGCGCGTCGGCTGCGTGCTCGTCAAGGACGGCGTCACCATCGGCGAGGGCTTCACGCAGCCGGCCGGCCAGGATCACGCCGAAGTGCAGGCCATGAAGGACGCGCGCCGCCGCGGCCACGATCCGCGCGGCGCGACCGCGTACGTGACGCTCGAGCCGTGCAGCCACTTCGGCCGCACGCCGCCTTGCGCGCACGCGCTCATCGAAGCGAAAGTGAAGCGCGTGATCGCCGCGATGGAAGACCCGAACCCGCAAGTGTCGGGCCGCGGCCTCGCACTGCTGCGCGATGCGGGCATCGACGTGCGCTGCGGCCTGCTCGCGAACGAGGCGCATGAGCTCAATATCGGCTTTATCTCGCGCATGACGCGCGCTCGGCCGTGGGTGCGCATGAAGGTCGCGGCGTCGCTCGACGGGCGCACCGCGCTGCCGACCGGCGAGAGCCAGTGGATCACCGGCGCGGCCGCGCGCGCCGACGGCCACGTCTGGCGCGCCCGCGCCTGCGCGATCCTGACCGGCATCGGCACCGTGCGCGAGGACGACCCGCAGCTCACCGTGCGCGACGTGCCGACGCCGCGCCAGCCGCTGCGCGTGCTCATCGACAGCCGCCTCGAAGTGCCGCTCACGGCGCGCGTGCTCGAAGGCGCACCGCCTGTCATCTTCTGCGCGGGCATCGATGCCGACAACGCCGCGCATGCCGAAGCGCTTGCGGCGCGCGGCGTCGAAATCGTGCCGCTCGCGAATGCGCACGGCAAAGTCGATCTGCCGGCGATGCTGAAGGCGCTCGGCGCGCGCGGCATCAACGAATTACACGTCGAGGCCGGCCATAAACTGAATGGCTCGCTGCTGCGCGAGGGCTGCGTCGACGAATTGCTGATCTACCTCGCGCCGAGCGTTTTGGGCGCCGACGCGGCAGGCATGTTCGATCTTGCCGCGCCCGCCGAGCTCGATGCGCGCACGCGCCTCGCGTTTCATGCGGCGGAGCGCGTCGGCGACGACTTGCGCATTCTTGCGCGCGTGCTGCCGGGCACGCAGCAATCCTGAACGAAGGAGAGAAGACACATGTTCACTGGAATCGTCGCGGCGGTCGGCCGCATCGAAGCAATCAAGCCGCTTGGGGCCGATCCGAACGCGGGCGTGCGCCTCACCGTGCGCGCGGGCGCGCTCGATCTGGCCGATGTCGCGATCGGCGACAGCATCGCCATCCAAGGCGCGTGCATGACCGTGATCGCAAAGACGGCCGACGCGTTCGACGTCGATGTATCGCGCGAAAGTCTCAACTGCACGGTGGGCCTCGGCGAAACTCGCGAGGTCAATCTGGAGAAAGCGCTCACGGCGCACGAGCGGCTGGGCGGCCATATCGTGTCGGGGCATGTCGACGGGCTCGGCACCGTCACGCGTTTTGCGCCCGTCGGGGAATCACATGAGCTGCGCGTGCTGGCTCCGGTCGAGATTGGCCGCTATCTGGCCTATAAAGGCTCGATTACGGTGAATGGCGTGAGCCTCACCGTCAATAGCGTCACCGATCGCGACGACGGCTGCGAGTTCTCGATCAACCTGATTCCCCATACCGTCGAGGTGACCACACTCCGGCATTTGAAGGATGCGGATAAGGTGAATCTCGAAGTCGACTTGATTGCGCGGTATGTTGAACGCATGCTGTCGGCGGCGTCACCCACAGGACGCTCGTAACTCGTTGAACCGGCCCGGGTTTTGGGTTAACTCGTCGCCGACCTAGTCGGCGATTCGGCGCTGGAACCGCTCCGCAAGCGCTGCTTCTCCGAGCGCGCCTCACAAACCCTCGACGCGATCGTCCAGTGGTTGGTCGCGGAGAAGCTGATTTCGGCAACGCGCATATCCACGTCCGGTATGTCGTCGCAAATCCATCGACATGAGCGGGTTCGGCCTTGCTGCCGAACAAACCGGCGTCTTTCTGTTTGAGGACCACAAGATCGCCCGCGCCAGTTTCCTGTTGCCGGACAACTGTCGCAAGGTCTCCACCTGAGCGTTCCTGATGTTTCTCGAACAGCACGGCATGATTGAATCGGCAGCCGCCATCGAGCGCAGGGCAACTCTCGCAGATTCGTTTTCCACCGGAATAGCCCCCGGTGAAGGGCGACCGAAGATGCCATCGACGCCAAGGACTACCGCGGAAAAGTTATCCGGGACGGCATACGTCAAGTCGACGGCGTCGAAAGATCCAAGGACTGCGCTGATGGAACGCTGATAAGGAGATGGATGAATTGGATTGTGGCCGGTTGTCCTTCTCTCGGCCCGCGTATGGATGAGATGATCCTTTCGTGCGTTCGATCGAGAACAGGGGCAAAGCGGCCAAGTATTAAGTGGTCTTTGGAAGCCGCCCGTGTGCAGCAATTTCGATCGCGGGGCGCTTTCGGACAATGAACTCAATGGCCGATTCCCCAATCTGCGTCAGCGTTTGATCCAAACGGGGCAATTGATAGCGGTACGTTGCGTCGAGCAGTTCCACTTTGAGTGTTTGCGCACTTGCCCCCAGCGTCTGAAGCAGATCAAACAGGTTGATGGCGCGAGCGCTCCATGACTGCGCCTTCCATATCGAAAACGTCCATTTGTGGTCATCATTAAATGTCGATGGAAAGCGGCCTTGTTCGTACATATCCTCATCCGGCACCGTGCATACCAGATGGCCGTTGGGTTTCAGTACTCTGAACCAGTTGCGCAGCGCTTCCTCGGGATCACGCATGTGTTCGAGACAGTGCGACGAATGTACAAAGTGAAAACTCTCATCGGCTATACCCTTCAGTAGCTGCGCATCGCCGTCGGGCATATCCCAATTGCGCAGAGAGCGCATGCCCGGAAAGAATTCAGCATATTGGGCTATCGAGTCATTACCGGCGCCGATATCGATTCCGCTTCCGACGAAATAACGGCTGGCAAACCGCACATCATGCAAGCGGCGGGCAATCGCCTTGCTGGCTTCATTCATTGGAATAGTTCGCTGAAAACACGGCAAGCGGAACGTCGGCACATGGTGCCACTGTGCAACCGCAGTCCGCCGATCCTACTTTGCCATTAGTTGATTGGTCAATACGGAGTTCCGTTGTAGACGGACGGACATCTCGCAGCCTGATGCTCGGCTCGTGATCGTATCGGCGCAAACACACGCCTAATGTGCATTATACGTGAGGCTGGCTCGGGCTCAGGGTCGTGGAGGGTCAATCGCGCTCACGCGAATGACCGTTGAGCCTTAGAAGCGGTCTTGAACCCGGCGTCAAATCGACCGGTTGAATCCGCAGTCGACATCTGCCTGTCGGCGCATATTTGAGGCCGCGACTTGCTTCCACCCGCAACCGTCCACCACCGTCTCGCTACACATATCGTGGCGCAACGGTATTTCTGACGGTATACGTGCACTCCCCCGGCGCTCGCCTTACCGGACAAGCGTCTGCAACCAGATTCAACACGATTGCGCGCTACGTTGAACGGATGTTGTCGACGGCATCTCCTATGGGCCAGTCGCAGCAACAATTCAAGCGTCATCGCGTACCGGTGGCCACATCCGGGACGTGTGAACCAGCGCCAATATCCACACGAGGTTGCCGGAAATCTCGTACGCAAGCCGGTAGTTTTCGTGCGGAATCAGTTCACGCGTCCCCGCGATGCGGCCCAAACGACCCAATTCCGGAAAATCCGCCAACCGTTCAGCGACGGAGTTGAACAGTTCGTCCATGCGCGCCGCGGCGGAAGAACTATCGCTCGCAATGTACTCCCATATCAGTTCGCGATCCGCTTCAGCCTCTGGGGTCCAGACCCACCCTCATGCCCGCTTCACCCGATCCCGTACAATGGTCCGCTTCCAATCCGTCGACCAGTCGCATTCTTGCGCCGATCCATATTGCCATGAATCACGATATTGAACATGCTCTTGCCACCGCGCAAAAGTACGTCACGGCCGGGCAATTCGACGATGCCGTACTTCTGCTGCGCAATATTCTGGCGAGCGTTCCCGATCACGGTGCAGCTCTTGAAGGCCTAGGTTACATCGCCGTCAGACAGGGCGATCATGCACGCGCAGCCGAGTACCTGATACAGGCATCGGCCCACTTGTCCATGTCCGTGGAGCAACTGAGTTTCGCCGCGCAGGTCTGTCAGCTGGCGCAACGTCACGATGGTGCGATAGCGCTGTTCGAGCGCTGCCTGGCCCAGTTTCCGAACCATGCCGCCTCGTTGCAAGGCGCCGCAATGTCGCTGATACAGATTGAGGAACCGCAACGCGCGCTCGAGATGTTGGTGCATCTGTGCAAAATCCAGCCACGATCAGCCGAAGCGCATTACAACCGGGGAACACTGCTCGGTGCGATGGCGCGCTATGAGGACGAACTGGATGCCTACCGACAGGCGATCGCGATTAACCCGCGGTTCGTGCGCGCATACGTCAATCTCGGGGTCGCGTTGCGAGATCTGCTGCGCTTCGATGAGGCGTTGCTTCAATTCAAG
>DASZGN010000403.1:0-4407 GCA_035938775.1 Trinickia sp. | reverse complement strand
GAATGCAAAGTCGGATGCGAGTTGGCTGCGGTGTTAAACTTCGTCTTATGAAACGGAAACGCTTGACCCGAGAGCAGAGCAAGGACCTGACGCGCCAGCGTCTGATCGATGCTGCGCAGACAATTTTCATGAAGAAGGGGTACGCCGCCACGAGCGTGGAAGACATTGCCGCGGCGGCCGGGTATACACGCGGCGCGTTCTATTCGAACTTTCGCGGCAAGTCGGAGCTGTTGATCGAGTTGCTGCAGCGGGATCACGAGCGGATGCAGGTGGACCTGCAAGCCATCATGGAGGAGGGAGCCACGCGCGAGGCGATGGAGGCGCGCGCGGTCGCGTTCTACAGTCAGCTCTTTCGCGACGACAAGTGCTTCTTGCTTTGGGTCGAGGCAAAGCTGCTGGCGATCCGCGACGCGAAATTTCGCGCCCGCTTTAGCGCCTTCACGCAGGAGAAACGCGAATACATCGCGAACTATATCCGTGCGTTTTCGGAGCGTGTCGGCACGCCTTTGCCGCTGCCGGCCGAGACGCTCGCGCTGGGGCTCGTCGGCCTGTGCGACGGCGCGCAATTTCTTCGCATGTGCGACCCGCAGCATGTGACGGAGGAACTGACCGAGTCGATGCTGGCGGGGTTTTTCTCAAGGGTGATGTTTGGGTGAGGGGGCGGGCCGTCGATGAATCCGCTCGATCAGTCAGCTTCCCCATAGGATCGACTTTAGTCTGCCCATTAGGCCCGTCGATCGGCCCACTTGATAAGTTACCTCTATAGGATTGTTGCTGTCATCCACTCGATAAGCGTGCTGCTGATTATATTTGGGCTCGATTTTGTATTTTTCATTCGCCGTTAATTTATTCCATCTTTCAGCTATTTTTTTTGTTTCGTGCTCCACGAATTTTGTGTATTTGCTTGTATCTATTTCGCCTGGTTTTGCGCTTTTTTCTCGTAGAACTTTCAAATCCCTGTCGTGAACGAAGTGATCCTCCACAAGAAGGGCTTTGGATTGGATTGGCCAGGGATCAATCACTATGTATTTTTGAAGTTCCCATCCGCTCTTTCCGACGCAACAGAATGCGTGGCCTGTTATGCTGCAGAAGCGAACATTATAATTCGCCGGAAAAATATTTCTTGCATACATATAGGCTAGCGCGCCCATCTGATCACAATTCCCCGCTTCTGTGATTATTCCCCCCAAACCTTTTCGCCGCGTCTTCCAGAGCGGGAGGGCGTACTCATACGCCCACCTCGTCCTTACCCATGCGCCGGGCTCCGAGGCCAACTGGTTGCCGCTTCCATAGGGCATGACGAGCTTTACCTCTTTTATTATTTCGTTCGCCTTTTCTAATGCCTCAAACTGCTCACGGGTGACGTTTTTTGTAATTGGCATTGATTGTCTCCGCGTCGAAGAGGTTTTTTCCCTATTCGGTTTAAAGCCCAAGCCCCGGCCCGTAATTGCTGCCAATCAAACACGCAACCGACGCGGCATCGTTATAATCCTGCTCAGGCAGGCCGTCGAGAATCGACAGCAACTCGTTGCTCGCACCCGCATCCCGCGCAGTCTCCACAATGTGGTCCTTGCTCGCCGGATACCGCACCGCGCGCAGCACGTCCTCGATCTGCAAATCGATCGACTCGCCGGGAATGGACCGCTCCGATGCCGGCTTAGGCGTCGCTCGCGCACCACCGCCGGCTCTACGCCGCGCCGTCACGTTCGCGCCTGCCGTTCGTGGGCGGCGAAGTGGTTCGCCAAGTCGTGCGACTTCGGCAAAACGATCCGAGACCATCGCTCGCGGCCAAGGTTGACGGCCGCGGCGATATCGGGCGCAGGGGGCGCGACGGGTGCCGCGTTGGTGCGCGCGGCCGCAAGCGCGGCGCGTGCCGTGAAGCTGTCGAGCGCAGTCGTATGGTTGGGTGCCGCGAAGCACGAAGCCGAGAGCAATGCCATGGTTGTCAGCGTCGAGACTTTCATTGCTCGACCTCCTTCTTGAAGCAGCATGCCGCCGACGGTTCCGTGTTGGCCGCGCCATCAGGGCAGCCGCGTCGTGCCTATCGCAGCACCTCAAAACGCGTCCACGGCCACGATGGCCGGTCGCGCATATAACCATTGAGCCAGTTCCATTGCGGATGCCGCTTCATGAACGCCTGAGCGTCGAACGGCCGCCCGCAAGGATGTCCCCAGCGCGCCCAGAACGCCAGGTCGCGCGCCATTTCGCTATCGACGACTTTGCCATCATTCGCGCCCCACGGGTTGAATGGACCCTGGTCGGAACCGCCAAAGCGCGCGTCGTCGAGCTCCAGATGCCCGCAGATCGTGCGCGAGCAGGGGTTGTCGCTGCGATCGAGATAGACGTCGTGATGATCGGCGATCATCTCCTTCGCCAGGTCGATGTCGATCTTGCCGTGGTGCATATCGGCGAGCTGCATGAAGCGCAGACGCCGCGCACCGTTCTTGCGCACGTCGGTGTAGTCCTCCCCCTCGCCGATGCATTCCTGATTGCGGATTTTCAAGTCGGTCGCGGTGTTGTAGCCGCTATAAAAACCGTCTTTCGTGCTCTCGAAGCCCGAATAGTGCAATCCGAGTTCGTATCGTGCGATCTCGCCGTTCTTCGTATCGCCAAGCAGCCAGCTGTTCGCGTAGCCGCCATTGTTCGAGATGGCGAACATCTCGCACCATTCGCCGATGCTGTTCGCGTACTGCGTCGCGCGCCGCGAGCGATAAAACTCTGGCGCGCCCGCCGCGTTGTAGCCGGCGAAGTTCGAAATCGTCGTTTCCGTGACCATCAGGCCGGCCGACGTAAGCCAGAAGTCGGTGAGGCTCGAAATGCAGCCCGGCAGCCCCTGCATCAGAATGCGGTGTCCAGTGTCGGGCACGATGTCGAAGACGACGTTGAATGCGTCGCCGGCCGCGTAGCGATCCCAGGAGTTGTGCGCCATGACGATGCGGCCGTCGCGCGTTGCGCTGCCGGTCGCGATGAACGCGCTGCAATGATGGCCCCGCCGCCCGCGCCACGGCTTGGTGCCGAGCCGCGGCTCTCGCGCCGCCGCCTGGCTCGGCCACCAGCTTTGCAGGAGATCCATGTAGCCGTTCCAGGCGAGCACTTCGTTGAACGTAAGCTTCGCACCGTCCGCGATGCCTTGTATTTCGTCTGCGAACTCGGTGTCGAGCTTGGGTGCGAACTGCGCGAGCGCGGCCTTCGTGAACGTTTCGAAATCCTCGCCCGTGTCCCACCGCGCCAGATATTTGGCGGTGCGGATCGCGTTCTGAATCTCCTTGGCGAGCAACTGGCCATGCTGCTCGCCACGATCGTACGCCTCGCCTTCGGTATGGACGAAAATCCAACCGGCATGGTCGCGACGCACAGCATCGAGGGACGGTTCGCTCATCTTGGCTCCGGATCGACTGATCGATCAAAGGGCTATGGCGTCGCGTCTCTCATGAGAAGACACGACATGCCCGGCGGCTTGATTTTCATTGTAGAAAATATGCGGGGCTTTGCCATCGGCCCAGCTTGCCGGCGCAGCGTGAGACGTGTCAAATAGCGGGATTCATCCGACGGTAAGCGTCGAGAAGCGACGTTTTATACACGGCGCCCACGAGCCTTGGCTCTTCGGCGCTCGCGACGACAGGCAGACGTTCACCCTGAAACGCGAGAAAGAGCTGCAATGCGTCGCTGATCGGCATGTCGGGCGTGAGCACGGCGAATTCGGGTTGAAGATAGTCGGCCGCCGTGCACGCGGACATATCGCGCCTTTTTAGCAGATCGGAGGTAATGTCCTTCAACGCGACGACACCGCAAAAATGCCCGGCCTCGTCCGTCACGTAAAGGTACTTCACCGGATACTCGAGGAACACGCGCGTCATGTCCTGCACGCTCGCCGTGAGCGGCACGATGGTGTCGGCGGGCTTGATGAGCTCGCGCATCTGCGTGGCGCGCAGGCGCATGCGTTCTTGCTCCTCGGCGTGGCGGCGCAGCGTGATGCCGTACATCGACGTCTTGCCGATCGCGCGCGCGGCGAAGTATGCGACGACGCACGAGAGCATCAGCGGCAGCACGACCTGATAGCTCAACGTCATCTCGAAGATCATCAGGATCGCCATCAGCGGCGCTTGCGTTGCGCCCGCGAGGAACGCGCCCATGCCGACCATCGCATACGCGAACGCGCCCGAGGTGCCGAGCGGCCACACGGTGTGCGCGGCGAGGCCGACGAGCGAGCCGAGCACCGCGCCGACGAAGAGGGCCGGTGTAAAGACGCCGCCGACCGCCCCCGAGCCGACGGTTGCCGCCGTGGCCACGATCTTGCAGCCAAGCACGAGAATGAGCGCGCTCCAGGTCCACGGTGAATGCAGGATCGAGTTGACGACGCTGTAGCCGTTACCCCAGACCTCGGGTACCCAGATGGAAATGATGCCG
>DASZGN010000402.1:0-2594 GCA_035938775.1 Trinickia sp. | reverse complement strand
TAACGAGTAAACGAGGAGACGTCATGGCTCACGATGCCGACGCCAACAGAGCCGCCAGGGGTTGGCTCTGGCTGCTGGTGCTGCCCTGGATCGCAATGATCTGGGTCCCGTCGTACAACAAGATCGACCCGCAGCTATGGGGCTTTCCGTTATTCTACTGGTATCAGTTCCTGTGGGTACTCCTGAGTGCGGCGATTACCGCGCTCGTCTATTTCAAGACCAAATCGCGTTCGAAATCGGGCGCACATGACGGAGGTGCTCAATGAACGCCACGGCAACCTTCGTTTTCGTCCTGTTTTTCATCGGTGTCACGATTCTCGGCTTTGTCGCCGCGCGCTGGCGGCGCGGCGACCTTGCCCAACTCGAGGAGTGGGGGCTGGGCGGCCGGCGCTTCGGCACGATCGTCACGTGGTTCCTGCTCGGCGGCGACCTGTACACCGCCTACACGTTCGTCGCGGTGCCGGCACTCGTTTTCGGCGCGGGCGCGACCGGCTTTTTCGCGCTGCCTTATACGATCCTCATCTATCCGTTCGCGTTCGTCGTGTTTCCGAAGCTTTGGAGCGTCGCGAAGCGTCAGGGCTACGTCACCTCGGCCGATTTCGTGAGCGCCCGCTACGGCAGCCGCATCCTCGCGCTTGCCGTGGCCGTGACCGGCATCGTCGCGACAATGCCTTACATCGCACTGCAGCTCGTGGGCATCGAAGTGGTGATCGGCGGGCTCGGCTTCGACACGACGGGCTTCGTCGGGGATCTGCCGCTCATCATCGCGTTCGCGATCCTCGCCGCCTACACGTACACCTCGGGCTTGCGCGCGCCGGCGATGATCGCGATCGTCAAGGATCTGCTGATCTACATCACCATCATCGCCGCGATCATCGTCATCCCGGCGCAGCTCGGCGGCTTTGGGCACATCTTCAGCGCCGTGCCACCGGCCAAGCTGCTCTTGAAGGCGCCCGATGCAACGAGCCTGAACGGCTATAGCGCCTACGCGACGCTTGCGGTGGGCTCGGCACTTGCGCTCTTCCTCTATCCGCACTCGGTCACGGCGATCCTGTCGTCGTCGTCGGGCAACACCATTCGCCGCAACATGGCGATGCTGCCCGCCTACTCGCTCGTGCTCGGCCTGCTCGCGCTGCTCGGGTTCATGGCGCTCGCCTCGGGCGTGAAGGACATGCCCGAGTTCGCGCCGTACTTCAAGGCATTCGGCCCGAATTTCGCCGTGCCCGCGCTGTTTTTGCACTACTTCCCGTCGTGGTTCGTCGGCGTGGCGTTCGCGGCGATCGGCATCGGCGCGCTCGTGCCCGCCGCCATCATGTCGATCGCGGCGTCCAATCTCTACACGCGCAACATCCACCGCGAATTCGTCAACCGCAACATGTCGCACGAGCAGGAAACGAACGTCGCGAAGCTCGTGTCGCTGATCGTCAAAGTCGGCGCCGTGGCGTTCATCCTGGGGCTGCCGCTCACGTACGCGATCCAGTTGCAACTGCTCGGCGGTATCTGGATCATTCAGACGCTGCCCGCGATCGTGCTCGGTCTCTATACGCGCAAGCTCGACTATCGCGGGCTGCTCGCGGGGTGGGCCGTGGGTATCGGGGTCGGCACGTGGATGGCCGCGTCGCTGAGTCTCAAGAGCTCCATCTACACGCTGCATATCGACGGCATGGCGATTCCGGGCTACGCGGCGTTGTGGTCGCTGGCCGTAAATGTGGTGGTCGCGGTGGTCGTCAGCGTGGTCGTGCGTGTGTTCGGCATGAGCGCCGCCGAGGACCGCACGCGGCCCGAGGATTATCTCGACCACCCCGTAGAGAGCTGACGTACCCGCGGCGTTAAAGCCGCTGCAATCGACGCACAGCTTTGCATGGGACGGGAGTAAGCGCTAACTCCCGTCGACAGCTTTGCATGGGCAATCGACGGCAACGCGGAACAATCTCATTCGCGTTGCCGTTTCGACCCCGAAAGCCGTTATTTCGTCGACAATCGAGGGCTATGGCCACCTCGACTCGCCTTCCCCATCCCTCACGTCTGCGCCGCTTCGCAGCGCACGTCGTGCGCGCCATCGTTTCCCCGTATTACCGCTACCGTTACGCGCAGCAGCTGCACGCGGTGCGCGTCGGCATCGCGATGCTCGCGTCCATCCTCGTCACGACGGGCATCAACGTGCCGCACGGGATGTGGGCGTCGGTGACGGTGCTCGTGGTGATGGGGGGCTTGCAGCATCACGGCAATATCCGCAAGAAGGCGGCCGAACGCACGATCGGTACGACGCTCGGCGTGCTTCTCGGTCTTTCGCTGCTCATGCAGTTGCGGTTCATCGGCTCGTTGCCGCTCACCTATGTGCTGATGTCGGTGCTGACCGGAATCTGCGGCTACTACGCGATCGGCCGTGCCGGCTACGTCGCGCTCCTGACGGCGATCACGATGTGCATCGTCGCCGGGCATGGCAACAATTCGATCGACACGGGGCTCTGGCGCGCGCTCAACGTGATGATCGGCATCGCGATCGCGCTCGCGTTCTCGTTCGCGCTGCCCCTTCATGCGACGTACTCCTGGCGCTATCTCCTCGCGCGCAATTTGCGCGAGTGCGCGCGGGT
>DASZGN010000401.1:0-9919 GCA_035938775.1 Trinickia sp. | reverse complement strand
GTGAAGGTCGTATAGATTTCGCCGGCCATCAGCAGGAAAACGAACACGGTGCCGAAGCTGCGCCCGCCGACCGACCATTGCTCGAGATTCATGTCGTGCCCGCGGCGGGCGCGCACGCCGAGCGCGAGCGCTAGCAGTGTGACGGCGGCGATGATGAGAAGGGCGCTCGTCATGACCGGACCTCCTCGGCCGGCTGGGCCGATGGGCGGTTCGCGGGATCGAGCCGGTAGACGATGGCCATGATCGTCGCGCTCAGCACGACCCAAAGTACGATCCACGCCAGTACGAGCGGCATGCCGAGCACAAGCGGCTCGATACGATTGAAGAACGGAACGCCGAGCAGGATGCCGATGAACGGCAAGGCGGCGAGCAACCGGAGAATCATGATGTCACTCCTCGAAAGGGGGGCGTTGCATGATGGGTACTCGTCAAGCGGTACGACTCTATGCCCGATTCGCGCGGGACGTAAAGTTTTCAAAAAAGGGCGAGCGGGCGGCGCGATATTGCGTCGCCGCATCCGGGAGCCGTGCAAATTCGCTGCCAGCCCGGACGATGTCGGTGCTCAAGGGAGCGAAAGAGCCGAGGAAGGCGAAGGGCGCGCGACCGCTCCCCGCGCGGAAATGGCGCGAGTTGCAGCCGCCGGCCGGCCGTGCCGGCGAGCCGATTGCGGCGGCCGTCTCAGGGCCCGCCGCGTACCGCGGTCAGATCGACATCCCCTGAATGCGATGGGCGAAGCGAGCGCGTTCGGCGCGATCCATCAGATTGAGGAATTGATCGGCGGCCATGCGCACCAATTCCTCGTGATCGCCAGCCTCGAAGAAAACTTCGGGCTGCTTCGCAAGGCTTTCGTCGAGGTAGGTCTGCATGCCGTAGGCCATGCCCACGGGCGGCAACGCACCGAGATCGCAGTCCTTGAACAGCTCGCGCGTGTCGGTTTCCTTGGCGAGCGTGAGATGGCGTCCCGTCTTGGCCCAAAGCTCGGAGAGCCGCACGGCGTGCGTCGACGGCAGCACCGCCGCCACGTAGCCATGCTCGTCCTCGAGCACGACCGTCTTGGCGAGGCGCTCGCCGGGAACATGCGCGGCGGCAGCCGTTTCGATACTCGAATGGCTGTAGGGGTGGCGCACGATTTCGTACTCGGTGCCTTTGCTGCGGAGGCACTCTTGGAGGGTGGCTGACATCGACATGACGCACCTCCTGCGGACAAAAGCGGTGAAGCCTGCTGCGAGACAAGACAGCAAGCGTTCTCCTAGAATAGGCCGTTTCCGCCAGAACGCGATGTTCTTGGCATTAGCTAGTCGAATGGGGCGCACGTCCGCGCTCAACAACGAACGAACATGAGCCGCGCCGAGTGGGTTGACGGCATCGGCCTCACCAACGGGGATGTCTCACGATGAACGAAAAAATCGAGGCAAGAATGGTGACCACCGCGTTTGACTTGCCACGCTGCCGGATCGAACGGTCTCTCGGCATAGCCCGAGGGATCGTCGTGCGCTCGCGCTCGGTGATCGGTGCGTTCGGCGCATCGTTGCAAACGATCTTCGGCGGCAACATTTCGCTTTATACGTCGCTCTGCGAGCGCGCGCGCCAAGACGCCTTCGAGCGCATGCTCGCGCAAGCGGCCGAGCTTGGCGCGAATGCCATCGTGGGCATGCGCTACGACGCGAACGAAATCGCACCCGGCGTCACGGAAGTGCTGTGCTACGGAACGGCGGTTCAGGTGAGCGCGGTATAGCGGGCAGCGATGGGTAAGTCGCGATCCGTGGGGCGATGCTCCGAAAAACGCGCGTAACACGCCCGTACGCCAGCCTCGCTGGACGACCTTGCCCCCGGCGCCGTTGACCGGTAATGTGCGCGCCAAGCGACGGAAACCGTTTGGCAGGCTCCGTCTATTGCACTGATCCACGGCCTTCGAGGGGCAAGCATGGTCGATTCCCCGCATATGACCGACGCGGCAATCGCGCTGAACCGCTTCGGCCTCGGTGTGCGCCTCGCCGACGCGCCGCCGGCCGACCCCAAAGCTTGGCTCATCGAGCAGTTCAACGATTACGAGCCGCGGCCGGCGGCGTGGTCGGGGCTGCCCGGTGCGCAGGCGCTCGCGGGGGAGGTGCTCGCCGCGCGCCGGCAGGCGCCGGCTGGCGCCAGCGCAGATGAAGCGACGAACGACGCCGGGAAAAAAGCAAAAGAGGCGGCGCGCATGGAAGAGCGCGAAGCCTATCGCGCGGCGGTCAACGCGCGCGTCGAGAGCGCGCTCACGACGAATGCGCCGTTCGTCGAGCGGCTCGTGCATTTCTGGGCCAATCACTTCGCCGTATCCACGGAGAAGCCGCAAGTCGCCGCGCTCGCGGGCGCGTTCGAGGCCGAGGCGATCCGTCCGCACGTGCTCGGCCGTTTCGAGGACATGCTGGTGGCCGTGGAACGCCATCCTGCGATGCAGATCTTTCTCGACCAGGTGCGCTCGGTCGGCCCGGACAGTGCGGCCGCGCTGCGTGCCGAGGCGCGCGACCCCGGCAAGAGGCGCGGCCTGAACGAGAACCTCGCGCGCGAAATCATGGAGCTGCACACGCTCGGCGTGCGTACCGGCTACACGCAGGACGACGTGACCGAATTCGCGCGCGCGCTGACGGGCTGGAGCATCGTAGGCCCGCAAGGCGGAGGCGGACAGGGCGCGCAAGGCGGGCTTGGCGCGCAAGGCGGGTTCGGCGGCTTCCGCGCACGCCAGCCGGAGCCCGCCGGGCCGCCCGGCAGCTTCGTCTTTCGCCCCGCGCTGCACGAGCCCGGCGATCGCACGATCATGGGCCGCCGGTATGCACAGCGCGGCGAAGCGCAGGCGCTCGCGGTGCTCGGCGACTTGGCGGCGGCGCCGGACACCGCGCATCACATCGCCACCAAGCTCGCGCGTCATTTCGCGGCCGACAACCCGAGCGAGGCCATGATCGGCCGGCTTGCGCGCGCGTTCCAGACGAGCGGCGGCGATTTGCCGACCGTCTATCGTGCGCTCGTCGCCTCGCCCGAGGCTTGGCAGCCGGCGCCCGCCAAGTTCAAGACGCCGTGGGACTGGACGATTTCGGCGCTGCGCGGATTGGGCTTGAACGCGCTCACCAACCTGCAGGCCGCGCCGATGCTCACGCAATTGGGGCAGCCGGTCTGGCGTCCGGGCTCGCCGGCCGGCTACGACGACGTCGCCGCGAGCTGGGCCGCCCCCGATGCGCTTGTGCGCCGGGTCGAGCTGGCCCAGCGCATCGCCGCGCGCGTGGGCGACCGCGTCGATGCGCGCGCGGTGGGCCCGCTCCTCTCGGCCGGGCCGCTCAGCCAGCCGACCGCGCAGGCGCTCGCGCGCGCCGAGAGTGCGCAGACCGCGCTTGCGCTCTTGCTGGTATCGCCCGAGTTTCAACGGAGATGACGACGTCGACCGTTAGCGCGCCGCTTGTCGGCACCGCTCCTTTCACTCGCAGCGCCCGAAAAAGGCATTTCCAGGAGCAAAAGCGATGATGTCCCGCCGCAGATTCCTCAGCGTGTCGGCCGCAGGTGCGGGCATGATGCTTGTCGCGCCGCGCATCGCGTTCGCGCATGTCGAAACCGATCGCCGCTTCATCTTCGTGATTCAGCGCGGCGCGGCCGACGGCCTCAATATCGTCGTGCCGTACGCCGAGCCCGCTTATGCGCAGTTGCGCGGCCCGCTTGCGATCGATGCGTCGGCCGCGACGAAGCTTGACGGCATGTTCGCGCTGCACCCGTCTCTCGAGCGCACGGCGCAGCTCTACGCGAACAAGGAGGCGCTCTTCGTTCACGCAGTGGCGACGCCTTATCGCGACCGCTCGCACTTCGACGGCCAGAACGTCCTCGAGACAGGCGGCGGTGCCCCGTATCAGGTGCGCGACGGATGGCTGAACCGCATGGTCGGGCTCATGCCGGCGAGCCGCGCCGAGGCGATCGCCTTCGCTCCGACCGTCCCGATGGCGCTGCGCGGCAAGGCCGAGGTGGCGTCGTATGCGCCGTCGGCGCTGCCGGGCGCATCCGAGGATCTGCTGATGCGCGTCGGCCAGCTCTATGAGCACGATGCGCAGTTGGGGCCGCTGTGGTCGTCGGCGATGGCGGCGCGCGGCATGGCGGGCGAGGCCGGCGCGCGGCAGGATCCGGCGAGCCTCGGCAAGCTCGCGGCCGGTTTTCTGGGCCGAGACGACGGGCCGCGCATCGCGATGATCGAAACGGGCGGCTGGGATACGCACAGCGCGCAAAACGCGCGGCTTGCCGCGCAGTTGAAGGCGCTCGACACGATGCTCGGTGCACTGCGCGATGGCCTTGGGCCGGCATGGAAGAAGACAACGGTGCTCGTGGCAACCGAGTTCGGACGCACGGCTGCTGCAAACGGCACGGGCGGCACCGATCACGGCACGGGTTCGGTCGCGATGCTCGCGGGCGGTGCGGTGAGCGGCGCGCGCGTGCTGGCCGACTGGCCGGGGCTGCGTCCTGGCGATCTCTACGAAGGGCGGGACTTGAAGCCGACGATGTCGCTCGATGCACTGATCGCAAGCGCGGCGAGCGAGACGTTCGGGCTCGATGCGCGGCGCACGGCGGCCGCGCTCTTTCCGCAAACGGCGACGGGCGCTGGTTACAAGCCGCTGACGGGCCTTATCGTGGCGTGACGGCGTGACCCTAAACGCCCATGGGCAGCGCGCTCACGCGCTGAACTTCGGGCGACGCGAGCCAGTCGTCCGCTTCGAGGCAGCGCACGAACATGTCGGTCGCGTCCTCGCCCCAGAAGATTTCGCCGTCAAGCAAGAACGTTGGTGTGCCGAAGACCCCAAGCGCGATGGCGCGATCCGTATTGGCGCGCAGCGCATTCTTGATTTCGGGCGCATCCACGGCTGCGGGGCCTTCGCGAAAGCCCATCGCTTCGCACAGTGCCGCGAAGCCTTCCGGCGAGCCGACATCGCGCCCCTCGCGCCAGATGTAATGGAAGATGCGTCGCACCACATCGAGCGAGCCGCCCATCGCAAGCGCGAGCCGCAACGGCTTGATTGGGTAGAACGGGTGCAGCGGCGGCATGCGGTACTGAATGCCGAGCTTCTCGGCGCGAAAGAGCGCGTAGCGGTACGTGAAGACGCGCTTCTTCGCAATCTCGGCGGGGCCTTTTTGGCCCCAATGATTGAGCACCGCGCCGAGCACGATCGGCCGCGGCTCGACGGTGAGCGTGGCGGGCAGCCGATGAAACTGCTCGAGCTGCAGATAGGCAAACGGCGAAACGAAATCGAAGAACCACTCGGCGGTGCGAGCGCTTTGCATCGTGCGGTCTCCTTGGCTGAAAGCGTCGATGATGCTACACGCGCCACGCTTTGGTCTCGCTCATTACAGGCGGGCACGGCGCATCGCGGGCGATACTTCGAGAACAGAGCAACCGTCATCGCCCGCATGCGGGTGAGTGTCGCATGGTAGAGGACTTCGCGGAGCACGAGCCCGGCATCGTCCGGATCGAAGACGGCGCGCGCGTTCGGTGAAGATCGCAACGACTCGCCGATTTTTCTCATTTCACCGCTCGCCCATCTCACCCGCCGCGCGCCGCATGCTAGCCTCCCTTCGCATTGCGTCAACGAGGGTACCCGATGAACGTCCATGAGCTCTATGCATCCACCGTCGGCGGCACGATCGAGCTGCCGGTTCACCATGTGCGCGGCGGAACGTCCACGGGCCTTGTCCTATGGCGCGGCGCGTTGCCCGACGACGAGGCGCTCGTCGAGGAGTTGCTCCGGCATCTGATGGGCGTGCCCCTCGCGGGCGAGGCGCCCGGCAATCGGCAAATCACGGGGCTCGGGCGCGGGCAGCCGACGAGCAACAAGGTGTTTCTCGTCGAATACGACGCGCAGCAGCGCTCGCTCGTCAGCACGCTCGCACAGCTCGCGGCCGATAAGAGCGCGATCGACTGGAGCGTGAACTGCGGCAACATGTCGGCCGCGCTGCCGCTATTTGCCTACGACGTCGGCTGGCTGAACGGGCGCGACGACGGTGGCGAAATCGTCATTCGCAACACCAACACGGGCACGTCGATGATCGGCCGCCTGCTTTTCACGGACGGCCGGCTCGAAAGCGAAACGGAGATTCCGGGGGTGATGGGCCGCTATCCGGGCGTCGACCTGTTCCTGCGCGATCCGGCCGGCGCGAAGACGGGCCACCTCTTTCCCACGGGCTCGCGTATCGACCGCTTCGGCGCGATTGACGTGACGTGCATCGATGTCGCGGTGCCGATGGTCATCGCCAGAGCGAGCGATTTCGGCAAGACGGGCAGTGAATCGCCGCGCGAGCTGGACGCCGATGCGGCGTTCAAAGCCGCGTTGCGCGCGCTGTGGGTCGAAGCGGGACAGCGCATGCGGCTCACCCATCGCGACGGCAGCCTGATGAGCGCGCAAGCGCTCGCCGCGAGCGAGACGGTTCCGAAGATCTGCATCGTCAGCGCGCCGCGAGCGGATGGACATATCGCCACGCGCTACTTCACGCCGCAAAGCGCGCATCCGTCGCTCGCCGTCTCGGGCGGCTGCGCGCTCGCGGCGGCCTGCCTGATCGAGGAAACCGTCGCGCGGCAGACATCGTCGTTGTCCGCTCGACTGGGCGCCGAGGTCGCCGAGTACCGCGTCGCGATCGAAAATCCTGCGGGCGTGCTCGAAACCGTCATCAAGGCGGAGCAAGCGGGCGACGCGCCTCTCATCGCAGCGGCGGCTTACCGACGCAGTGCACAAATCCTTGTACGCGGGAAAGTGCCGCTTTATCGCGCGTCGAGTGCGCTCGCCGAAGCGCTTGCGCGCAAGCGGGCCGATGCTGCCGACCGTGCCGCGTGAGCGCGATGAGCGAAGCATCGTCGATGGTTACCAACCTGTCAGTCCGAGCAAGCAGCGTCGCTGAGTAGCTCAAGCAGCGTCACGCGCAACCGCGTGCCGATGAGCGGCATGACGAAGCGCTCGTTGCATGGGTCGGCAACGCGCAAACCGGCGCGCTCCCTCGTGGCGCCTTGCTTCAACAGGCGAGGGCGAGGCCAACGGCGGGCGACGTTTCGTGCGGCACCGGCAGTGCGACACGGTGCATCGCGGTAGCCGCGAGCGGCTTGCTGAGAATTGCGCTGTCGTAGACCTTGCCCGCGAAACGCACCACATCGACTACACGAAAGCCTTGCGAGCGGTAGAAGGCAAGCAGATGCGAGGCGGGATAGGGCGTGTCGAGCGCCAGTTGCGCGTAGCCGCGCATGATGGCCCAGTGTTCGGCGAAGGTGAGGAGCGCCCGGCCGACGCCGCGGGACTGCCATGGCGGATCGATGCCGAACTGGCGGACGGACGCCACGTCGGAACGGTGGTAGTGATCGCACAGCGAATCGCTATCGCGACCGTAAAGGGTCAAGGTGCCGATAGGGCACCCGTTGCTCAGGGCAACGAAGCAATCGCCTGCCGTTGCGCGCTGCAGCGTGACGGCAGGTGTTTGATCAACGCACGTGCAATTCAGGCCCATTGCGCCGAGCCGCGCGAACGCACGATGCAGCATCTCGGTGAGCTGTCCCTCCGAATCGAAGGCGTGATCGAAACGCCGCAGCGAGACGCTGCCTATGCCATGCCCCATGCGGGCAATTTCGGCATGCTTGCCGTTTTCGATCGTTTCCTTCGGCATCGACTTCTCCACGAGACCTCATCGAGTGCTGGAAGTCTAAGGATTTGCATTGATGCGCGGCAAGCAAAAATGCTGTAAAAAATTACCGCGGAAAAGTAGCGCAACTCCCTGCGAGAGAGCAGCATGTTTTCCCCGCTTGCTTACACTTTCAGCGAGGTTGCGCGAGATCGAAAGCCGATGCGGGCAAGGCAAGCGCCCCGAAAGAAGACGTAAAAATACGGGGCGCGGCGAATCTAGCAGAAACCCAGGCGTGCGCCTTGCAAGCGGCTGACCTACTATCAAAACCGTCGGACCGCGGTGAAGAGCAGCCGCGAGGTAAATACCATGGCAAGTGCCGGTCAGAAATACATTGCAGCCGATGATGTGCAGGGACAACACTTTGTCCGGTTCTACCAGACTGAATCGATGCTGCTCGACGAGGTTGTTGAATTTGCCGATCGCGCACTGCGATCGGGGGGCAGCGCGATCGTAATCGCGACGCGAGCGCATTTGTCGGCGATCACGCCTCGGCTGCGCGGCTTTGGCAATGCGGGCGACGGGCACCCGTGGTTTCCGGGCGAGCTCGTGCCGGTCGATGCGGAACTCGCGCTGTCGCGCTTCATGGTCGACGGCTGGCCCAACCCACGCCGGTTTTTCGCGACGATCGGCAAGCTGATCGCAAGGGCCGCGACGAAAGGGGCCCCTGTTCACGCATTCGGCGAAATGGTGGCTCTGCTATGCAGAACGGGCCAGTACGATGCTGCCCTGCGAATTGAAGAGCTTTGGAACGTGCTGGCGAAGCGCTATAGGTTCACGCTTCTTTGTGCCTACCCGCATACCTTGTTTTCGAACGCCGAGCACACTCATGCGTTCGAGCGCGTCTGCGAGTTGCACCAGCGCGTGCTCCCGAACGAAGCGCTCGCGCAGGAAGACGAAGCAAGCGCGTATCGCCTGATTGCGCAATGGCAGCAAAAGGCGGGGGCGCTCGAAGGGGAAGTGGCGCGCCGCCGCGACGCCGAGGAGACACTGCGCCGACGCGAGCGCGAGCTCGCCGACTTCGTCGAGAACGCGTCGGAGGGCCTGCATCGCGCGACTCGCGACGGCACGATCATCTGGGCCAATCGCGCAGAGCTGAACATGCTCGGCTATGCCTACGAGGAGTACGTCGGCCGCGACATGGCGGACTTCTATGTCGACCGGCCCGTGCTCGATGCGATTCTTGCCAAGCTGCGCGCGGGCGAAACGATCAGCGACGAGCTCGTGCGACTGCGCTGCAAGGACGGCAGCATCAAGTACGCGCTGATTCAAGCGAACGCATCGTTCGAAAACGGCGAATCGCTCTACACGCGGTGCTTCACGCGCGATGCGACCGATCGCATCCGGAGGCAGAACGCCGAGCGTCAGCGCGATGCGCTGTTCATGAATGCACCCGTGGCCGTCGCGCTGCTCACCGGTCCAAGCCATGTTTTCGAACTGGCGAACACCCGCTACCAAGAGATGGCTGGCTGCACCGAACTTATCGGGCGCGCCTATGCAGGGGCTTTTCCGCGCGAGCTGTACGGCAACGAGGTGGCAAACCGGCTCGACGATGCCTACGCACGCGGCGAATCGAGCGTGCTTGAGGCGCACCGGATCGACATGACGCGCGCCGACGGTGCCTTCGAGCCCCGCTACTTCACGTTCCACTTCGAGCCGTTGCGTTTGGGTGTCGAAACGGTGGAGGGCGTAATCGTCGTGGCTGTCGACGTCACCGAGCAGGTCCGCGCCCGCGCGCGCTTCGAGAAATCTCATGCGGAGCGCGAGCGGCTCGTGCTCGAGCTGAAGGCGGCGAGCCGCGCGAAGGACGAGTTTCTCGCGATGCTGGGCCACGAGCTGCGCAATCCGCTTTCGCCGATCGTGACGGCGCTGCAGCTCATGCGCATGCGCTCGGATGCGGGCACGGCGCACGAGCAGGGCATCATCCAGCGCCAGGTCGATCATCTGGTGCGGCTCGTTGACGATCTGCTCGACATCTCGAAGATCACGCGCGGCAAGATCGAGTTGAAGAAGGAGACGGTGCGCGTGGCTGACGTGCTCACGAATGCCGTCGAAATGGCGAGCCTGCTGCTCGAGCAGCGCCGCCACCGTTTGTCGGTCGAGATGCAGCCCGGCCTCGTCTGGGAGGTCGACGCGACACGGCTCGCGCAGGTTGTTGCGAACCTGCTTACGAACGCGGCGCGCTATACGCCTGTCGGAGGGCAGGTGCGGCTTCGCGCACGCAGCGAGGAAAACGGCATGATTTTGGTGAGCGTGA
>DASZGN010000400.1:0-5956 GCA_035938775.1 Trinickia sp. | reverse complement strand
AACCAGTTGCTGCGCATCGAGGAAGATCTCGGCGATATCGCGAGCTATCCGGGCAAGTCGGCGTTCTATAACCTGCGTTGACACCGCGTTGACGCATCCTCGGCTTGTTGATCGTTCTGCCCGCCCCGCGCCTAGCGCGGGGCGTTTTTGAATCCACGGCACATCCGCATGCGGCTTGTCACTGTCGTTCTCGTAGTCCTGCTCGCGCTGATCCAGTATCCGCTTTGGTGGGGCCATGGTGGGTGGCTCCGCGTGCACGAGCTGCGCGAGGCGCTTTCCCTTCAGCAGCAAAAGAACGCAGGCGAAAAACTGCGCAACGAGCGCATTGAGGGCGAGGTGCAGGATCTGCAAAGCGGGACCGCGGCTGTCGAAGAGCGTGCCCGTTACGAAATGGGCATGCTGAAAGACGGCGAAGTTTTCGTGCAGTATGTCTCGCCGAACGCCATACCCAGCGTCGCCGCTGTGCCACCGGCGAACAATACGTCAACGCGCGGGGAAGTGTCGGCCGCACCCGTGAGCGTGGTGCCCAATCCCGTATCGCGCGTGAAATCAGACAAAGGCGGCAAGAAGCAACTCGTCGAAAAGAGCAAGCAAGCCGCCGACAAGAGCAAGCCAGTCAAGCGCGCCGGGGCGCCTAAGAGCAAAACCGCAGGTTGACACTGCTCCTTCCTGCAGTCCCTCAGCCAACCGGCTCCTACCAGCCGCTATCACCACCATCCAGGGCCGTAGTAGGGGCCGTAATAGCCGCCGTATCCCACGCCCCATCCGTGCCGATAGCCGCCGCTGTAATACCCGCCAAAGACGGCGGGCGAGGGGTAGTAATAAGGCGGGTAATAGCGCGGCCATGTATCGGCGGCCATCGCCGCGGTTTGCTCTCTGAGCACCTGCTTGTCGATTTCGTCGTAGCGCTTCTTTTCTTCTTCGCTGAGCGGCCGTTTCAGGGAAGCCGCGCCCGGCTGATCAGGTTCGAGCCGGCTCAGAATCGGCCCTGACGGCGGGGCCACGCAGCCGGAAAACGACGCGCCCATTGCCAGCGCGCCGAGCAGTGTCGTCGCCGCCGAGCGAAGTGGACATGCAACGAGCGGGCGGATGAAATTGTTCATTTCGGCCTCCACGAGCCGCGTTTCTGCCATCAGCGAGTGTGCGCCGAAGCGGCGCGCGGCTCAATGGCGCTGCGACGCAGCTGGGGTGACGCCGACCGAAACGCCGTCTGCAGCGAAGAGCTGCGCGACATCGACGGAGTCGAATTCGTAGCGTTGATTGCAGTATTCGCAGTGAATTTCGACGTGACCGCGTTCGACAACGACGCTGTCGACCTCCGGGCGGCCGAGCATTCTCAGCATCGAGCCGACCTTCTCGCGCGAGCAGCTGCATTCGAACCGGGCGACGGCGGGCGCGAAATGACGGACGTTTTCTTGCCAGAATAGACGCTTGAAGAGCGTCCTCGGTTCTTCCTTCAGCAATTCGTCTTGCGATAGCGTACTGCCCAGTACGCACACTCGCTCCCACGTGTCGGCGTCATGCTCGCCCGGATGAGGCGTGATGCCGCCGTCGCCGGGCAGCTTTTGCAACAGCATGCCGACAGCGCGGTCGGTATTGGCGGCGAGCCACAGTCGCGTATCGAGCTGCTCCGAATGATGCATGTAGTGCTCGAGCACTTGCGCGATCGATTGAAGCGGCCCGTCTTCGCCATTGAGCGGAACGATGCCTTGATAGGGCTGCTGTCCGGGCAGCTTGTTTTGCGGATCGAGCGTAATCACGCAGCGGCCGTGGCCGCTCGCGTTGAGCAATTCGACAAACGACAAGCGCTCGCCGAGTGCCTCGTCGAACGCGCCCGATAGCTTTGCCGTCGCGCGCATCGTCAGGTCGGAGCTGCACTGCACGACCAGCATCTTGACGGGACCATCGCCGAAGATCTGCATGATGAGCGTGCCATCGAACTTCAGATTCGCCGACAAAAGCGCGCAGGCCGCCATCATCTCGCCGAGGATGTCGCGCACGGGCTCGGGATATTGCCGGCGGGCCAGCACTTCCTGCCAGGTGTTGCGCAGCGATACGATCTCGCCGCGCACCGGCGCCGTGCTGAACATGAATTTTTGCAACTCGTCTTCCACAACTTCTTCCTTGAATCGTCGATTCGCCCCGTGTATGGGGCTTCCAAACCTCGGGGGGCCATCCGCGGGGCGGCCCATCCGTTTTCAGCCGTGTCAGCCGATGCGTACGAGCTGCGCCTTGAAATCCGCGCGGCGCTCCACGTAGACGGCGGCGGCGCGTCCGAGTCCTGCGACCTCCGCATCCGTCAGCTCGCGCACGACGCGCGCGGGCGAGCCGAGGATGAGCGAGCGCTCGGGAAACACTTTGCCTTCGGTGACGACGGCTCCCGCGCCAACCAGACAATTGCGGCCGATCACCGCGCCATTCAAGACGATGGCTTGAATGCCGATGAGTGCGCCTTGCTCGATCGTGCAGCCATGCAGCATCGCCTGGTGCCCGACCGTCACATTCGCACCGATCGTGAGCGGATAACCGGGATCCGCGTGCAGCACCGCGCCTTCCTGGACATTGCTGCCCGTGCCGATCGTGATCGGCTCGTTATCGCCGCGAATCGCCGCTCCGAACCAGACGCTCGCGTTTTCTTCGACCGTGACCTTGCCGATGATCGTTGCCGTATCGGCGATGAATACGCTTTCGTGAATCGTCGGGGCGTACTCGCCCAGCTTGTAGATCGCCACAGTTTCTCCTTTCGGGGCGAGAGCCCGGCGGCGGCGCGTGAGCGTTTGGCTGCCGCTTCGGGCATCGGCGCGCGGCAGCCCGCGCGGGAGTGTCGAATCGCGTATTGTAAACGGTCCGAGTTGCAGTCCGCTCAAGGCTCAAGCCGCGAGCCACGAGCCACGAGCCACGAGCCGCAAACCGCAAGCCGCAAGCGCGGCGGCCTCACGGCGCACCACGTTTTCCGTTTTCCCGATGATCTCTTCTTCTGACTCCGACTCCTCGCCGATCCACGAAGCCGGCATACGCCGAGCGGCGCTTTCGATCCTGCTCGAGCAGGACCCGTCGACGAAAGCGGCCGCCACGCGCGCGCTCCATGCGAGATGGCTCGCGCGCGAGATCGCCTGCTTTCCGCAAGATGCACTCGCCGAGCCGCCCGACCTGCCGGGCCGCCCGCCGCGCCCGCCACTCGTCGAGCCGCGCCTGCTTCGGCAACGGAGCATGCAGACGCAAGAAGGCCGAGCCGTACTGCTGCATGCTCTTGCCCACATCGAGTTCAACGCAATCAACCTCGCGCTCGATGCCGTCTGGCGTTTCCCGGGCATGCCCGAGGCGTTCTATGAAGACTGGCTTCAAGTCGCGGCGGAGGAGGCGCATCACTTCACGCTGCTCGCAGCCCGGCTTGCCGATTTCGATCACGCGTACGGCGATTTCCCGGCGCACAACGGGCTCTGGGACATGTGCGAGCGCACGCGCGGCGACGTGCTCGCGCGCATGGCGCTTGTGCCGCGCACGCTCGAGGCGCGCGGGCTCGATGCCTCGCCTCCCATTCGCGCGCGGCTGGTACAGGCGGGCGATGAGGCATCGGCGGCCATTCTCGATGTCATCCTGCGCGACGAGATCGGACATGTGCGCATCGGTAACCGCTGGTTCCGCCATCTTTGCGCGCAGCGCTCGCTCGATCCGCACGCGACTTACGCTCGGCTTGCCGATGAATACCGGGCTCCGCGGCTGCGCGGGCCGTTCAATTTCGCTGCTCGCCGCGACGCCGGTTTCGACGATGCGGAACTCGCCGAGCTCGCCGCCACGCCAGAGGAGCGCAACGGGAACTGACCGAGCGCGAAAGGGCGATGCCGCAGGCGTTTAAGTGGCACCCGGCAATGCTGCGTTGCGCAAGAAATCCGCGAGACCGATATAATCGAACGGTCATTCGTTTTTTTAATCTTCCCTATGAACCTTGCTCGTTCCGATTTCGTCACCGTGCGCGGTGTGAAGCTGCACGTGCGCCGCTGGGGCAACCCCGACGCTCCGACGCTTTTCATGCTGCACGGCTGGATGGACGTTTCCGCATCGTTTCAGTTTGTCGTCGACGCGCTCGGCGGCGACTGGCAGGTGATTGCTCCGGATGCGCGCGGCTTCGGCCTTTCGGATTGGCCGGTCGCGGCACTCGGCGGCGGCCATTACTGGTTCCACGAATACCTGTCCGATCTCGACGCGCTCATCGATCATTACGCGCCCGCGGGCGAGGTGAATCTGGTCGGCCACAGCATGGGTGCGAACGTGGTTTGTCTCTACGCGGGCGCGCGACCTGAGCGGGTGCGCCGCGTGGTCGATCTGGAGGGGTTCGGCCTCGCGCCCGCGCACGCGGGTCACGCGCCGAGCCGGCTCACGGCGTGGCTCGACGAAATGCGCGAGACCGCCACGCTAAAGCCCTATGCGAGTCTCGCGGACGTGGCCGCGCGTCTGATCAAGACCAACCCGCGCCTGGCCCCCGAGCGCGCGCGCTTTCTCGCGCAGCACTGGGCAAAGCGCGCGGACGACGGAAGCTACGTGCTGCTCGCCGACCCCGCGCACAAGCATCGCGGCCCGCTGATGTATCGCCTCGACGAAGTGATGGCGACATGGGCCAAGGTTCGCGCGAAGGTGTTGCACGTCGAGGCGGTGGCCTCGCCGACGCTCGCGCGTATCGCGGGCGCGATCCCCATCGAGGAATTCAAGGCAAGGTTCCGGGCGTTCCCCGACTGGCGTGAAAAATTCATCGATGACGCGGGCCACATGGTCCACCACGACCAGCCCGAGCAAGTGGCGGCGCTAATCGAAGCCTTTTGCGCGTGAGAGGAAGGGGCAGGCGGGAAGGCGGGGAGGCGGCGGGCTCGTGCCGCATTGCAGTAGAATGATCGAGCCAACCGACTCTCACTGTATGAACGCAGATCTGCACTGTCATTCGAACGTTTCCGACGGCCTTTTCGCGCCCGCCGAGGTCGCGCGCCGCGCGCATCGCGGCGGCGTGACGTTCTGGGCGCTCACCGACCACGACGAAGTCGCCGGCCAGGACGAGGCCCGCCGCACGGCGGAGGCGCTCGGCATGCGCTACGTGTGCGGCGTCGAAGTCTCGGTGACCTGGGCTTCACGGACGGTGCATGTGGTCGGCCTGGGCATCGATCCGGCGTGCCAGACGCTCGTCGACGGCCTCTTCGCCACGCGCCATGGCCGCACGGCGCGCGCCAAGGCGATTGGTGCCGCGCTTGAAAAGCTCGGCGTACCCGATGCGTACGAGGGCGCGCAGCGCTACGTCTCCAACCCCGATCTGATCGCGCGCACGCATTTCGCGCGCTATCTCGTCGAAAAAGGTTTCGCGGCCTCGGTTTCCGACGTCTTCGATCGTTTTTTAGGCGAGGGCAAGCCGGGCTTCGTGCCGCATCGCTGGGCGGCGCTCAAAGACGCGGTCGAATGGATCAGGGCCGCCGGCGGCGTGGCTGTCATCGCGCATCCGGGGCGCTACCGCTACACGCAGCTCGAATTCGACACGCTGTTTGGCGAGTTCATCGATCTTGGCGGCAAGGCGATTGAAGTCATCACGGGCAGCCACACGCCCGACCAATATCGCGAATACGCGGACGTGGCCCGCCGTTTCGGCTTCGAAGCATCGCGCGGTTCGGACTTCCACGAACCGGGCGCAGACCGAACCGAATTGGGCAGCCTGCCGCAACTGCCGAGCGATCTGAAGCCAGTCTGGGAACGCTGGCTCTAGCGTCATCGCCGTACCGTTCTCGTTGTTGCTCGCGGTAAGCGCCATGGTCTATGGCGCATGAATCGGTACGCGCCTTGCGGCATCGCTCCCGCCCGCCGCTTTATCCAACCGTTCGCCCATGTCCCAATATTTTCGGATTCATCCCGAGACCCCACAGCCGCGCCTCATTTCGCAGGCCATCGAGATCGTAAAGGACGGCGGGGTGATCGCATTGCC
>DASZGN010000399.1:0-17229 GCA_035938775.1 Trinickia sp. | reverse complement strand
AGCGGTCTCATGCGCATTCGAATTGCGTGTTTGCTATGGGCGATATTGGGCTTATTCGCCATGCCAGCCCAAGCGGATACCATATTCTTCATCGACACGTTGCTTGGCACGCAAATCGGCTCGTTCAGCTTCCCCGACTTTAACGATCCCACGCAAACCGACACCGCGATCGTCACAGGCGGGGCGCTGGTCAGCGTCGACAGCAGTGGCAACCGCGTAGTGTTCAGCGATTTCGGCAATCCAGGGCAAGGTCCGATCAGCAGCGGATATTTGTCGGCGGTGGTGACGGCGCCTGCCGGGTTCCTCGGCCTCGGGCAGACATTGTTCGTCGTGGATACCCAGGGCGGGACGAATAGCCAAGGCGCCTTGTTCGCGGTGAATCCGGCGACGGGGCAGCGCACGATCCTGAGCGATTTCGGCAACGCGGCGCAAGGCCCAACGGGGCTGGCCCCGGTCGCGGTGGTCATATGCAACGGGCTGGCGGGTTTGGGCACGGAGATTTATGTGGTCGACAACGCCGCTGGGACGAACAATTTCGGTGCGATATTCAGAGTCGATCCGGCAACGGGTAACCGCGTGTTGTTTAGCGATTTTGGCAATGGCGCACAAGGCCCGGGAGTCGATCCATTTTCGATCGCGATCGCGCCGGCTGGCCTCTTGGGATTGAACGCGGAGCTGCTGGTGCTGGATAACGATGGCGGCACCAATGGCGTAGGCGCGATTGTGGCCGTTGATAGCAGTGGGAACCGGACGGTGGTGAGCGATTTGGGCAATCCGGCGCAAGGCCAGCCTGCGGTCGGCCCTCGGCAAATTGCCGTCGTGCCCGGGTTGCTTGGGCTCGGCACGGCGATCTATTTGACCGACAGCTTGGCGGGTTCAAATGGTGCGGGCGCGGTCTTCCACATTGACCCGGCAACGGGCAATCGTATCGTTTTCAGCGATTTCGGCAACAGCAACCAAGGGACGCTGGGCCTCAATCCAACCGGCATCACGGTGGGGGATGGAGGCAATCTGCTTGTGACGGACGATGAAAGCGCAGTGAACTCAGACCCGAGCTGGATATTTTGGATATCCCCGAGCACGGGGCAACGCACGCCTGTGACGGATTGCAGCAATACAGGGCTCGGGCTTTGCGGGCGACCGATTGCGATCACGCAGACGCAATAAAGGAGATTGAAATGCTTGAGCGTTCCAAGACTGTCAGTCGGCTCGTAAAAGGGATGGTGGCGCTTACGGTGTTGCTGGGTTGCATCGAGTATAGCTATGGTGGTGCTTCATTAAGATGTAGTGAAGCATTTGCGCAGCTTTCTGGCAATAAAATCGATGATTGCCCGAAAGAGGTAATAGCTGTTTGCACCGATCGTTCTTTGAAGGGAAATAATTGGCTGCGAAATGGTTCGAGGAATTCCGTCGTTATCTCGCGCAAGTGGGGGGAGCAACAACACCTGATGCTCAATGATGGAAGATGTATAGATCGGGGTGTTTTTTTAGGGCAATAGACGTCTTAATTTACTATTCCCCTAATACCGAACGTTACACGACGCTGCGCATTTCCGCCCGAAGACCCGCAAAGCGACGCCTTTGTTCGCCTGCACGCACCGCATCGACGACCGTATTGGCGCGAGGGTTTTCGTCCGGAATGCGATGCCAAAGATTCGCGGATGACGCTGGAGCTATTTAATTTGGCAGGCTCAACGTAAGCGCGTCCATCATGCGCACGACATCGCCGATCAATCCCGCTGAACGCCCCACCGCGATTGATGAGCAACATGCCCCGCGCGACGACGCCGGTACAGGCCGTGCGAGACATCGGCATGCGCTGCGCTAGTCGTGCGCACCGCGGTTGCTCGCGCGGCTCGGCTTCGAGCGCGAAGGTCTTGCGCCGCGCGTATCTGCGCATCGACGGCGCCTGGGCCGATCACGTGCTGACATCGCTCATCAATCCCGTCGACTGCCCGCCGCGATAGCGGGGTGGGGCGGCATTTACTCAATAAATGCGCAAATAACTTCGACTTCCTTTGCACCACCAAAAAAATCGATCATCGTGGGCTTGCGATACCTCACTCGCTTCCGCGCTGAAACGCCGCCTATTCGCCTTAATGAGACAACATTTTGCAAATTCCCAATATTTGAAATTTTTTGTGATTAAAAAATTTAAATCGGATTTAACCCTTATTTTATTTTGATGCTGTTGGGTGTTGAATTTAATCGGCATTGAGTTGGTGTACAAGTTGGTGTACATCAAAACTTGGATCGGAGCGGCGAACTGCATCTCCACAAAGGAGCGGTTTCATGCGTATTCGAATCGTATGTTTGCTTTGGGCGGTATTAGGCCTCTTCAATACCCCTGCTCGGGCGGTGGACCCCATATTCTTCATCGACACGATGCTCGGCACCCAAGTCAGGACATTCACAATTCCCGACCCCGCTGATCAGACGCAAAACATTACTGCGATTGTCACCGGCGGCACGCTGGAGAGCGTCGACAGCGTCGGCAACCGCGTCGTGGTCAGTGATTTCGGCAATCCAGGGCAAGGCCCGATCAGCAACGGTTATTTGTCGGCGGTGGCATTGGCGCCATCCGGGCTGTTAAGCCCTGGGCAGGCATTGCTCGCTTTGGATACCTTCGGCGGAACGAAGGGGCAGAACGGGTTTGGTGGGGGCGCGTTGTTCGTGGTCGATCCCACGACCGGGCAGCGCACGATGCTAAGTGATTTCGGCAACCCAGCACAAGGCCCAACGGGGCTTGCGCCGTTAGCGCTGGTGGTGTGCAACGGGCTCGCGGGATTGGGTTCCAGCATCTACGTGGTCGACAATTCGGCGGGAACGAATAATGCCGGTGCGATATTCCGAGTCGATCCGGCAACGGGCAACCGCACGTTGTTCAGCGATTTGGGCAATACCGCACAAGGCCCGGGCATCAATCCACGTTCAATCGCGATCGCACCGGCCGGCCTTTTGGGATTGAACGCTGATCTGCTGGTGCTGGATAACAGTGGCGGCACCAATGGCATAGGCACGATTTTGGCCGTTGACAGCAGCGGCAACCGAACGGTGCTGAGCGATCTGGGCAACACGGCGCAAGGCCAGCCCGCGGTCGGCCCTCAGCAGATTGCCGTCATGTCGGGGTTGCTTGGGCTCGGCACCACCATCTATTTGACCGACAGCCAGGCGGGTTCGAACGGCGGGGGCGCGGTATTAAGGATTGACCCGGCAACGGGCAATCGCATCCGACTTAGCGATTTCGATAACAGCGGCCAAGGGCCGGGCGTCAAGCCCACCGGCATCGCGATCGGAGATGGAGGCAATCTGCTTGTGACCGACGACGAAATCGCAGAGCCCTCGGACCCGAGCGCAATACTTCAGATCGACCCGACCACGGGGCAGCGCACGATCGATACCGATTGCACCAATGCGGGGCTCGGGCCTTGCAGGCGACCGGTTGCTCTTACACAGACGCCATAAGGAGACATTGAAATGCTTGATTCGAAGACTTTCAGCCGAGGTATGAAAGTGATGTTGCTGAGCACGATGCTGCTTGGTGGCACCAAGTACAGCTACGGCGATGAGGGCCTTGCGCAATGTCAAACCGCAGAACCAATTGCAGCAACTATATTGAAACTAACGAACCTTTGCCCAACGCCGCATAGGAGTTATGTGGCTCGTTGCAGCGACCAGCAAGGCAAGCTCGGGGGAGATGGAAAATGTACCCGTTTTAATGACGTTAGCGTGAGGTACCAAGGGATAATTGGCATAAGAGACCTCACTCGCGGCGGAATTGCAACGGGTGCTGCATTTCCATGAGTGGCCTCCTTCGCCATTCCGAAGATCGCTTGATTCCCGCGACCGTCGGTGTTCGCTGCCGCACGTGGTTGTGCGGGCATGTCATCGCACATCGACATGCCCGCACTATCCCCGCGTGCCGCGCGCGATCTCGTCCCCTGCATCGTGCGCAAGCCGCCGCGTGACGGGAATGGACCCGAACGAGCAAAGCCCCACGACGACAAACGCCGGCCAGAAGTCCGACCACATGGCATGAGTATGGCCTTGCACCGCGCGCGAGATTTGCAGCACGATCCCGCCCACCGTCACACCGAGCCCGAGTGACATCTGCTGCACGACGCTGCCAAGGCTCGTGGCGCGGCCAACATCCTTACTCCCAATCTCCGCGTAGATCACCGAGTTCAGGCTTGTGAATTGAAGCGCGGGGAAAAAGCCGCCGAACAGAACAACGAGCCAGATGACCCACACGGGCGTGCCCGGAAAGAAGGCGCCATAAGCGGCGATGGCGATGCCGGAGAACACGGCGTTATACATGAGCACGTTTCGAAACCCGAACGTGCGCAGCACGGATGATGTGAGCGAGCGCATGAACATGCTGCCGAACGCGGATGCGCACGTGATCGCACCCGACTGGAACGCCGACATGCCTAGCCCCTCTTGCAACGAAAGCGGCAGCAAAAACGGCACGGCGCCGAGCCCGATGCGAAAGAGCGACCCGCCGAGCACGCTGGCGCGAAACGTCGGCACCTTCAGGAGTCGCAGATCCAGCAGGGGACGCTCGGTGCGTTGCGCATGCAGCACGTAAAGCGCCACGAGCAGTGCCCCCGTCACGCACATTTCGTACGCGGTGCGATCGGTAATCAGTTCGCTGCCGATAAACGACAGCCCGAGCAGCACCAGCGATGCGCCGCATGCCGACAACAGAAACCCGACCCAGTCGAGCGGGCCCGGATGCGGCTCGTGCGTGTTGACGATGTGACGGTTGGTGAGCCAGATGCCGAGCACGCCCACCGGCACATTGATGAAGAAGATGAGGCGCCAGTGCAGGTAGGTGGTGATGAAGCCGCCGAGCAGCGGTGCGGCGGCGGGCGCAAACATCGCAGGCAGGCTCAGGTAGTTCATCGCGCGCACGAAGTCCGTCTTCGGCACCGCTCGAAAAATGATGATGCGTCCGACCGGCACCATCATCGCACCGCCAATGCCTTGCAAGAAGCGCGCAAGCGTGAACACATGAAGCGAGCGCGCCGCGGCGCACATCACCGAGCCGGCAACAAAAATGCCGATGGCCGTGCGAAACACGGTGCGCGCGCCGAAGCGGTCCGCAAGCCAGCCGCAAACGGGAATGAATACGCCGAGGCCGACGACATAGCTCGTGATCGCGACTTTCAGCGCGACGGGATCGCTGCCGAAATCGCGTGCCATCGAAGGAAGCGCGGTGACGACGATGTTGGCGTCGACGCTCTCCATGAACATGGCGCACGCAACGATCAAGGGGACAATGAAGGCTTTGATGTCAGGCGACATGGACAAACGGCACTGCGGCGGAGAAGGCACAAAACCAGGATTATGCGCCGACTTTTCGAGATACGGAGAGAGACTTCGCGTGCAGACTGTTGCGGTCGCAACGACGCGGTGGCCCGAGGAGGGCAGAAAGGAAGGCGCAGAAGGGGGGAGGCGTACGCGGCACGGGCCGGCATCGGCCACATTCCCGGAACCAAGAAAATGCGGCGCGTTGCCGGCCCCCGCAACTTAGCTTCCCTTAATGCCCGAACGACGGATGCGACTTGATGTACGACGCGAGCTTGCCGATGTCGAAGCTGCCCCAGCCCGTCGGGTAGTCCCAGCCCTTCGTCGCTTTATACCCATAGCCGCCGTCGCCGTTGTTGCCCGACGTGATGTCGTGCACGAGCGAAGGCGTCGAGGCTACCGCGTGGTAGAGGCACCGCGCGGGAAAGCCGAGCGAGTTAGAGTTGGCCGACTCGAGTCGTGCCCAGAACCCGACGAAGAGCGGCGATGAAAGGCTCGTGCCGCCGATCTGCTGGAGCTGCCCGACGTTGTAGACGAGCGCGCCCGAGCCTTGCGCGGCGTCGAACGAGACGTCGGGCACCGCGCGCCCTCCTGGTGTTGGGGTTACTTTCAGTGACTTCTGCCATGACGGGACCGGTTCGAACGCGCTGAAGCCGCCCGTCGACGCCCACAGCTTTCCGCTGCCGTCGAGCCCTTCGTTCCAGACTGTTTCGTCGGCCCAGCTGCCGTCCGCGTTCGTAAAGAGCGTGGTGCCGCCCACTGCGATCACGTTTGGCGATGACGCGGGCCAAGAGAGCGTGTAGGTGCTGCCGTCGGGCATCCCGCGGTTATTGCACTCGTAAGCGCCTTCGTCGCCGGACGAAACCGAGAACGTCTGCCCTTGGGCCACAGCCGTTGTGAAGATCTGGTCTTCGGCGGCGAGTGTGCCGTCGGCATTCGCATCGCCTTCGCACCAGCCGAGCGAGACGTTGATGACCTTCGCGGTGTTGTCGGTAACAGCTTGGTTGAACGCTTGCGTGAGACCGGTGTTCCCCGCGGCCGCCAGATCGGCCTCATAGAAGATCAGTTGCTTGACCGCGCCGCCCGCCGCGCCGACGATGTCCTGGCTGTCGAGGTCCCATTCGGCCTGGCCTCCCTGGTCGTCGCTGTAGTTGCCGCTCGGGTCGCCCGTTTGCACGGCGCTGACGTTGACTTGCGCAAAATTATTCGCGCTTGTGAATTGATTCAAGTCCTGCGTGGCCTGGCTCGCGCCACCGATCGTGATGATGCCCACTGTCGTGTTCGCCGCGCTCGGCGTGTTGGTCGCGTCGTAAATGCCGGGGAAATCAGTCGGCAGGTGACCGGTCTCGGTACCGGTGTCCAGGCGCTTTGCTTGCGTGTGCTCACCGATGCGCGCCATCGTGTGCGCCTTGGTCACGTTTTGCAGGCCGAGTACGGACAGCACCGTATCGCCGAGCGCTTCGGGCACTTCGGCGGGCGCGGAGTTGGCGAACACCCGGCGCCCATTCATGCTGAACTGCACGAGCGGCGTATTGAAACCGCTCTTCACGGAGCCGGCTGTGCCGTTGGCCGAGATCAGCAGGCGGTTTTTCGACACGCGGATATTGACGAACCCGCTCTCGCGCAGGTGCGCGACGACCTTATCGACTTGCGCCTGGGTCGGTGCGAAGTTTTCCATGAAGCCTTGCGACGTAAGGAATTTGCCAAAGCGGGGGCTGGCGGGGTCGCTCACGCTTTGCGCGATCTCTTTCAATCGGCTCGCATTGCGCACCCTCAGGCTGACGACGACATGTGCCGTTTCGCCGGGCGTCGCCTCGAGTTGCGGCGCGGCGCCAAGCGTCTTCAACTGCTCCGGCGTGAGAAACGCCTTTGTCTCGGTGCCGACCCACGCCGCCGGGCCGGAGGCCGCGTGCGCGGGCAGCGCGACGGCGGCGACGATAATCGGCAACGCGCGTGCCGCACGCTCATACAAGCTTGATACCGACCGCTTCGATTTCACTGTCGACTTCATTTTGACCTCCTGGGATAGCAACGCCGGGAGACGCCTGATCCGTGGGGACAGCGGTAAGTCAACGGATGGGAAATGAATTGCCGTCTCGAGCATTGTTGGCATTCAGTTAAAAAATGCTCAATTAATCATCGAGCGTCTTTAACCTAACAAGCCAAAAAATTTTCGGAGTAGCTGGGAAATGTGATAGTGGAAGAGACTGTCTGTCCTTTGTGTCGGGCGAATATGACGGAGCAGACAAGCGTAGTGGTGGAGCCAGGGCGTTTTAAAGCGATTTACATAGATATTTTCATCGACGCTGGTTTGTTTTAATGATCGTGCGATGAGCGATTACTTTAATGTATAAGTGCTATTCGCCAGACGCCGTGGCTGCATCGTAGAAACGCGCCCAATCGGTTTTGAGCGCATGTAATGCGGCATCGTCGAGATAGATCATGTGGCCGCTCGCGTAGTAGGTGATGCGCACATTCGCGCGCAGCGACGGCTCGAGCCCCATGTGCGACAAGTCGTATTCCGTCGAGAAGAACGGCGTCGCCAGGTCGTAGTAGCCGTTCGCCGACAGCACGCGAAGGCGCGGGTTTTGTCGCATTGCCTGTGCGAGATCGCCGGCCGCGTACGGCATATTGAGCGTCTCGCCCCACCATTCGCGGTGTTTCCAGCTCCATGCGTCGGTCACATCGTCGCTGAACACGCGGTAGCGCTCGTCCGAGACGTAATGTAGGTCTTGCGCGAGATGCTGGTGGAAGGCGGCGTCGAACGCGCTCGTGATGTATTTTTCTGTCGCGTCGAACTCCGGGGCATCCGATGCCGTGTCGCTGTCAATGCCTTTGAAGCGGCCGTCATATCGGCCCACACTGCGCGCTTCACTGCGCAGCAGTTCCTTGCGAAAGCGCGCCGGCCGCACGCGCAGGCGGGAGGCGCTCAGGTACGAGGCGTCGAGCCCGGTGTAGCGGGCGAGCTGCGCGGCAATCGCGTCGCGTTCGCTGTCGGGCAGCGCATCGCCCTTTGCAAGCGCCGCGGCGTAAGGGCCTGCCGCGAATGCGCGGACTTCGTCCAGAAACGCCGGAAGATCAGCGGGCCTGGCCGGCTTGATCTTGTCGTGATACCACGCGATGGCGGCATAAGACGGCAGATACCGCACGCTCGCCAGATCGTAGCCGGGCGCAAGCACGTTCGAGTTCAGGACCGATGAGAGCAGCACGACACCGTTCAGCGCGATCTGGCGTTGATTGAGCCGGTACGCGAGCATCGCGGCACGTGCGGCGCCATACGACTCCCCGGCCACGAACTTCGGCGAATTCCAGCGCTGATAGACGCTCAGATAGCGATCGATGAAGCGGGAAAACGCCTCGAGATCCCCGTCGACGTTCCAGAAGCGCTTGCCGCTCGCACGCCCCACGGGCTTCGAAAAGCCCGTGCCGACCGCATCGACGAATACGAGGTCGCTCTTGTCGAGCAGGCTGTCGGGATTGTCCGCAAGCGTGTACGGTGCGGGCGGCGTGGCGGCGGGGCTTGCCGTGCGAACCCGCTTCGGCCCCACCGAGCCGATCAGCAGAAAGATGCTCGCCGCACCCGGCCCACCGTTGAAGAGAAACGTCACAGGGCGCGCCGCGGCGTGCTTTGTCTTTGAATGCACTGTGTACGCGACATAGAAAACGCTCGCCTCCGGTTCGCCCTCGTCGTCGCGCAACAGAATATTGCCAGCGGTGGCCGTGTATTCGAGCTGGCGGCCATCGATGCGCAGCGAGTGCTCCGTGACGGTGGCCGTCTCGGGCGGAATAGGGGGCGCGTTTGGCGGAGCCGCGTCGGCCGCACCCGATGCCGCCGACGCGGCGTGCGGATTGCTTGCTCCATGGGCAGGGCGCGGTGCGGACGCGGCAAGCTCGGCTGTTTCTTCGGCCGCCAATGCGGCGCCAGGGCGCGCCGACGCCAAAGCGATCGCGGCGCAAAGCGCGAGGACGATAACGGCGGCGGCGCGCTGGCCGCGCGGCAATGAGGCGAAGCGATGACGCATGGCCGCTCCCGGGAATGGGCGCCGTAGGCGAGGGTGCTTCCGATTTTTCGCAAACTCGCAGCCCAAGTCAATGCGGCGGTCCTTCGCAAGCCGATCCATTAAGATGTCGGCGAAAAGACCGTGATGGTTCAACGCAAGGCTTAACCCAAGGCTTAACCCAAGGCTACCTGCCATGTCACTTCACCCTCCCGCCGAATCGAAGCCGATCGAGAAGAAGAAAATGCAGCGCACCGCGGCGTTGGTCCTGTACGCCGCGCTCGTCGTATTGGCGATTTGGGTGATGAGCGATTTCATTGCGCCGGTGGTTTGGGCCGCCGTGATCGCCATCGCGCTGTGGCCCGCGCTGCTGCGGATCTCCGCGCCGCGGCACGGCCGCGTCGGTGCGACCGTGATTGCGCTCGCGTTGACATTGGCCGTCGGGCTCTTCGTCGTGCTGCCGATCGTGTTCGTCTTCACGGAGACGTTGGGTCAACTGCACGACGTGATCGCCTGGTTCAGGGGCGTCGAAGCGAACGGCATTCCGGTGCCCGATTTCGTCACCCATCTGCCGCACGGCTCGCAGATCGTCGCGTGGTGGCAGGCCAATCTTGCTCGGCCATGGGAAGGCTCGCCGGCGATGCAAGGGCTGCACGGCGGCGCTGTCGCCACTGCGGGCCGTCATTTCGGCGTGATCGCGCTGCGAGGGATCATCCATTTCGGCTTCATGCTGCTCGTGCTCTTTGTGCTGCTCCAAGCGGGCCCGCGCTTGGCGGATCAAATGCTCGCCGCCGTCCGGAATGTGTTCGGCGTCGAAGGCGCGCAGCTTGCGATACATATGGCCGCCGCGGTGCGCGGCACGGTAGCCGGGCTCATCGTCGTCGGCCTCGGCGAAGGGGCGCTGATCGGGGTCGCCTATGTCTTGAGCGGCTTGCCGCACCCGGCGGAATTGGGTCTTTTGACGGCGGTCGCCGCGATGTTGCCGTTTTTAGCGCCGGTCGTATTCATCGGCGCGGCGTTGTGGCTTCTTACGCACGGATCGGTTACCGGGGCGATTGCCGTGTTTGCCACGGGCAGCGTCGTGGTATTCGTTGCCGACCATTTCGTGCGGCCCGCGATGATCGGCAGTGCAGCGAGGCTGCCGTTTCTGCTGGTGCTCTTCGGCATTCTCGGCGGCGCGCAGACGTTCGGCCTCGTCGGTCTTTTTATCGGTCCCGCGCTGATGACGGTGCTGGTCGTGCTGTGGCGCGAGGCGGTGCGCTAGCTAGAGGTCGCGTCCTCGGGTCGGGCTGTCGATAAATCAGCTATCGGGCGCTGCTGGATTTCAAGCACGAAAGCGCGTACGCGAGCGCGGGCCCGAGCAGCGCACGCCACACGTCCCACGTATGGCCGCCACTCACGATGCGCAGCGTCGCCGGATTGCCCCTTTGCGCGAGGCGCGCATAAAGGGCGTTGGCTTCCCCCCGGATGATGGGCTCCGCATCGCCCGCGCCGATGAAGATCGGCACGCGCCACGGTCGGCTCATATACGCGTTCCATAGCGCCGGATAGTTGAGCGCATGCCAGACGCTCGCGTCGAATTGCGGCGCGCCGAATACGCCGACATGGCGCGCGGCGGATGTTGCCGGCGGCACATCGGCATAGATGGCGGGACTCAGCAGCAATGCGGCGCAAAACCGCTCGGGTGCGATGAGCGCATAGCGCAACGCGCCGAACCCGCCCATCGAGACACCGCCGATCACGCGTTGCTCCCGCCGCGCGGATACCGCGTAGCGCGATTCAATTTCGGGCAGCAAGTCGTTGAAGAATGCCGTCTCCATCGGCTCTTTGCGATCGACGTACCAGTCCGTTCCGCCTTGTGGCATGACGATCACGACAGGGGCGATTTCGCGGCGTTCGATAAGCCCATCGACGGTGCGTTGAAGCTGCCCTTGCGTCAGCCAGTCGTTCGCGTCGCCGCTGTTGCCGTGCAGCAAATAGACCACCGGATAGCGCGGGCCCGCCGCGCGATAGCCGTCGGGCAAGTAGATGATGTAAGTCCAGTCGCGCTTGAGCGCCGCGGAGTGGAAGGCGTGCGCCTGGATCGTGCTCGGCATCGCGGGCGCGCACCACGCCACGCCGAGCGCCGTGGCAAGCGCGCAAGCAAAATAGCGCACGGCGTTAAGCGATCGCAGGTTCACGACGTTGCGCGACGCCCAAGCCTCCAGCGCCACGTGCGCGAAGCGCGGCAACTGGCAACGGCGATCAGTGCGAGGATCGCTGCCGCGGCGGCGGCGAGCCCACGCGGCACATGAAGCCTGATCAATGGTGATTCGCGAAGAACTCGGCGGCGGCGGTTAGCGCGGTGTCGACCGCCTTCGCGTCGACGTCGAGATGGGTCACCCAGCGCTGGCGCGTCGCACCGTACGCTGAAGTGATGCCGATGCCGCGTTGCGCGAGGTGCTCGGCGAGCGCCGTCGCGTAACGCGCATCGACGTCGACAAAGACGATGTTCGTATCCGGCGTGGCGACGGTGAGGCCGGGCTGCTTCGCCAGCCCTTGCGCGAGCGTCTTTGCGTTCGCGTGATCGTCGGCGAGCCGCGCGACGTTGTGCTCGAGCGCATAAAGCCCTGCCGCCGCGAGCACACCCACTTGCCGCATGCCCCCGCCGAGCATCTTGCGCAGACGCCGGCCTTTAGCGATGAGCCGCGCCGAGCCGACGAGCACTGAGCCCACCGGGGCCCCGAGTCCCTTCGAGAGGCAAACGGAAACCGTGTCGAACGGACGCGCAAGCGTCTCGACGCTCAGGCCGAGCGCCGCGGCCGCGTTGAACACGCGAGCGCCGTCGAGATGGCAGGCGAGCCCGTGCCGGCGCGCCAGTGCAGTCGCCGCTTCGACGTACTCGGGTGTTAGGACTTTTCCGCCGATCGTGTTCTCGAGTGCAAGAAGGCGCGTGCGGGCGAAGTGCGGATCGTCGGGTTTGATCGCCGCTTCGATGTCGGCCAAGAGCAGCGTGCCGTCCGGCTGATTGGCGAGCGGCTGCGGCTGGATGCTGCCGAGCACCGCTGCGCCGCCCGCTTCCCAGCGATAGCAGTGCGCCTGCTGGCCGACGACGTACTCATCGCCGCGCTCGCAGTGCGACATCAGCGCAATCAGATTCGATTGCGTGCCCGACGGCACGAAGAGCCCAGCCTCTTTGCCGAGCATTTCGGCGACATGCTTCTCGAGCCGCGCGACCGTCGGATCGTCTCCGAACACGTCGTCGCCGACCTCGGCCGCGGCCATCGCGGCGCGCATGGCTTGGCTCGGGCGAGTCACGGTATCGCTGCGGAAGTCGTATTGCAGTACTGCGGCCATCGATTTTCTCCTCAAAAAATCTGCATGCGCGACGCGCCGCTCGACCCCTTGTGCGGCAGCGGCGATCTCGAACGACGGTTTTCGCGCCAAAAGAGGAAGGATGCCACGACGAGCGCTGCCGCGTCGCCGGCGGTGCGGCGCGAGAAGTGTCGCAAGCCAACTATTGCGGATCATTTAAGATACGTTATATCATCGCCTAGAGGATATGTTATATCGTAGCGACCTGGCGGTGGCGCCCTGGGGTGCAAGCGTCGCCACTTCCAAACAAACCACTCAAAAGAAAAGATGACTCCACGCACATTGCTTTCGCGAGCGGCATGGCTGCTCGCCGCGCAACTCGCAGCCGCGCACGCGTTCGCGGCGCCCGGCAATGCGTCGTTGACCGGCACCGTCACTGACGGGCAAGGCCACCCGATCGAGCATGCCGCGGTGTCGATTCAGGACGCCGACGGCAATGCTGTCGCGCACGCGAGCACCGGCCGCGACGGTCACTTCGCGCTTTCGGGCATTGCGCCGGGCACTTACGCGGTGACTGTCGTCGCCACGGGCTTTGGAGGCAACACGCGCATCGAGACGATCGGTGAAAAAGAGTCGAACACGCTCGACGTGGCGCTGGAAAAGGGCGGCACGCTCGATGTGAACATCGAGCAAAAGCGGCTCGACCGGGCGCGCAACGGCTTGTCGCCGGACATCGGGGCGAGCGTCTATCGCTTCGCGCAAGCCGACATCGAAACATTGCCGCAGGGCGAGAACACGCCGCTCAATCAGGTATTGCTGCAAGCGCCGGGCGTCGCGAACGATTCGTTCGGCCAACTCCATGTGCGCGGCGATCACGCGAACCTGCAGTACCGAGTCGACGGCGTCATCATCCCCGAGCCGATCAGCGGCTTCGGCCAATCGTTTGATACGCGCATCATCAGCCAGCTCAATCTCGTGACCGGTGCGCTGCCCGCGCAATACGGCTATCGCACGGCGGGCGTGGTCGATATCCGCACGAAGCAGGGCGACGCCGGCAACGGCGGCGAGATCGATGTCTACGGCGGAAGCCATCAAACGCTGCAAACGAGCGCCGATGTGTTCGGCTCGCACGGCCCGCTCAGCTACTATTTTTCGGGCACGCTCGGCGTGAACAATCTCGGCATCGAGGCACCGACCAACAACGGCAATCCGCTGCACGATCACACGCGCCAGGGCAACGGCTTCGGTTACCTGTCGTATCTGATCACTCCGCTCACGCGCGTGAGCCTGATGTTCGGCACGGCCAGCAATCAGTTTCAGCTGCCGAATACGCCGGGCGTTACGCCCACGTTCTCGCTAGCCGGTATGAACGGTTTCGATTCGGCGCAGCTCAATGAGACGCAATCGGAGCTCAACAACTTTGCGGTGCTCGCCCTGCAGGGCACGAACGGGGCCGCGCTCGATTACCAAGTCGCGCTATTCACGCGCTACTCGCGCACGAAGTTCAATCCCGATCCGATTGGCGACCTTGTTTTCAACGGCGTGGCATCCGACGATTTCCACAGCGACCGCGCCTACGGTTTGCAGGCCGATACGACCTGGCGGCTCAACGACAGGCACACGCTGCGTGGCGGCGTGATGCTCGAGCGCGATCGTGCGGTGTTCAACGACAACGTTGCGGTGTTTCCTGCGGATGCCAACGGCAATCAGCTGTCCGACGTGCCGTTCACGATTGCGGATTCGAAGAGCAAGACTGGCTATTTGTACAGCGCCTACTTGCAGGACGAATGGAAGATTACCAATAAGGTGACGCTGAACTACGGCCTGCGCTACGACAGAATGGAAGAGTTTGTTACGGCGAGCCAGGTGAGCCCGCGCGTGGGCATCGTCTATACGCCGACCGATACCACGACCTTGCACGCGGGCTATGCGCGCTACTTTACCCCGCCCGCGTTCGAGCTCGTTTCCGATTCCACAATCAGCCGTTTTGCCGGCACGACAAACTCAAGCCAAGGTACCCAAAACGATCCTGTTCAGCCCGAACGTGCGCACTACTTCGATGTCGGGGTGTCGCAACGGGTCACCTCGGGGCTGACGCTCGGGCTCGATGCCTATTACAAGATCGCGTCGCAATTGCTCGACGAAGGTCAGTTCGGCTCCGCGCTCATCTTCACGCCATTCAACTACCGGTACGGCCGCGTGTACGGTGTCGAGTTCACGGCGAACTACAAGGAAGGCAACGTCTCATCGTATTTGAACGTTGCCTATAGCCGCGCGCGGGGCAAGGACATCGATTCGGCGCAGTTCAATTTTGGGGCCGACGAGCTCGCCTACGTCGCGAACAACTGGGTGTATCTCGATCACGATCAGCGTGTGACGGCATCGTTCGGCGGTGCGTACACGCTCGGAAGAACGACGCTAACAGCCGATGGCATCGTCGGCAGCGGCCTGCGCCGCGGCTTTGCCAACACAGACCGGCTGCCTTGGTATGCGCAGGTCAACCTCGGCGTCATCCAGAAGTTCGACGCCCCCCTGGTCGGCAAGTTCTCGGCGCGGGTCGCGCTCGTCAATGCTTTCGGTCGCGTCTATCAATTGCGCGACGGTTCGGGCATTGGCGTCGGCGCGCCGCAATTCGGCCCGCGCCGTGCCGTCTATGCGGGCGTGACGAAGACGTTCTGATGTGCCGCCGCTTGGGTACATCGATATGGATTTGAAGGAGTTGTCGTGAACGATTGGACCAACGTGGCAGAAGCGATACGGCTCGGCGGCTGGGCTGTCTATCCGCTGACGGTGCTCGCCGTCCTTGCACTCGCAATTACATTTGATCGTGCCTATGTGTTCTGGCGGTTCGCGCATGTGCCGAATGCGCTCGCCGATACGCTCGATGGCACGCGCGGCGGCGCGGGCGAGCACCTTGCATCGCTGGCGCCCGATCATGCGCTGAGACGCGTTGCGCGCATCGTCGACGAAAGCGAGGGCGAGGGCGCGCCACTGTGGCACCTCGAGACGCGTATTGAAGCGCTTGCGCTGCGTATTCAGCGCGACATGGGACGCGGCCTGTGGCTGCTCGAGACGATCGTCACCGCTGCGCCGCTTCTCGGGCTGCTCGGCACCATCGTCGGCATGATGCATTCGTTCAAGCTGATCGGCGGAGACACGCTCGTCAATCCGGCGGGCGTGACGGGCGGCGTGGGGCAGGCGCTGGTTGCGACGGCGATTGGTCTCGTGATCGCACTGGTCGCGCTTTTCGCCTTCAACTTTTTTTCGCGGCGCATTGATCGGCTGACCGAAGAGCTCGAATCGTTCGCGAACGCATTGCTCGGCGAAGCGAGGCTTGCTCGCGAGCGGCAGCCGGAGCGTGCGTCATGAAACTGCGGCGCACGCGAACCTCTCGGCGAGGACGCATCGAGATCATTCCGATGATCGACGTGATGTTCTTTTTGCTGGCGACGTTCATGCTGACGTCGCTTGCCATGCAGCGGCTCGACGCCGTGCGCGTCAACTTGCCGCAAGGGCATGCCGAGCGGCTCGTCGAAGACAAGCCGGTGACGCTTGCCATTAGTAGAACTAACGAAGTATTCGTCGATCAGCGACAGGTGACGCTCGCGCAAGTGACGCAGGCGATCGCGCCAAAGCTTCATGGCGATTCGCGCGTGATCGTCGCGGCTGACGATGGTGCGTCGCATGGCGTCGTCGTACAGGCGATGCTCGCCGCGCAAAAAGCCGGCGCGGTGCACTTTCTCGTGGCCGTTCATCGTGAATGAGTCGTTAGTGAAAACGGGCGGTGCGCGGCAATGAAGGAAACGTCGGCGCTTCGGCTCATCGTCGCCGCTTTGCTTGCGGTGGCTGCGTGGGCGGCGTTCCTCGCTGGGTTCGGGCGGTTTCTTGTTAGTACCGATAGCATGCCGGCGGCGCGCAAGCCTGCGCCTCCTGTGATCGACATGCGGCTAATCGAGTTGGAGCCGCCCCAAGCGCCGGTGCCTTCGCGGCCGCCTGCACCTGCGCCTGCGCTGGCACATGACGTCAAAGAGCCGGGTGTGAAGCAACGCGCGCTGGCGCAGCCGCCTGCGCCTGCTGAAGCCCGCACGATTGCGCCGCAACCGAAGGCCGCCGAGCCTGAAAAAGCATTGCAGGCCAAAACGCCGCCACAGCCGGCAGTGGACTCGGAAGCGATGGTATCGGCAAGTTCGGCTGATGCGGTTGCCAGCCGCGCAACGCCCTCGCAGACCCCGGCTGCGCCATCGACGCAACAGGCTGGCGGCACCCGCGAGGCGCGCCTCGTGTCGCAGCCGCTGCCCGCGCTACCCGACGATCTTCGCGAGGATGCATATCGTGCCGATGCTGTCGCGCGCTTCGAGATCCATGTCGATGGCAGTGCTCAAGTCGAATTGATCAAGCCCACATCGAACCCTCGGCTCAATCAAATCCTGCTGGAAGCGCTGCACAGGTGGCGCTTTTTCCCCGCGATGGAAAACGGCCGGCCGGTGGAGAGCCGACAGGATGTGCATGTGCGTTTCAATGTCAGTTAAGCAGAGTATCGGCTTCGTAACGGCTTTCGTGGGCCTGCCTCTAAGCAATCCAGGACGCGACTTCAAATCTGGGAGAATGAGCGACAACTAACAAACAT
>DASZGN010000398.1:0-2855 GCA_035938775.1 Trinickia sp. | reverse complement strand
CGAAGGTGCTGCATCTCGGCGCCACCGTCGCCGACCAGGCGCTCGCCGACGAGATGGAGCTGAGCGCCGGCAGCCCCGTGTTTCATTCGCGCGTGCTGCACCTCGAGAACGACGAGGCCGTGCAGCTCGAAGAGCGCTGGGTCAACCCGGCCGTGGCGCCCGAGTACGGACTGCAGGATTTTTCGCAGACCACGCCGAACCACTACCTCATGCGGGTCGCGCCGCTGCAGCGCGTCGAGTACTGCATCGAGGCGGCGCAGCCCGAGCCGGACACGCGCAGCCATCTGGCGATGGGCGAGAACGAGCCGTGCCTGGTGCTGCACCGGCGCACGTGGTCCAAAACGCTCGTCGCGTCCGTGGTCAACCTTTGGCACCCGGGCAGCCGCTACCGCTTTACCGGACATTTCTAGAACGTATCCGTATCCGCATTCGCATCACCTGAACCGAACGACCGCTTGCCATTAGAGGGCTTTCATGAACGACACCCGACAACCCGACCCGCGCCTCGATCCGACGCGCACCGTGCGCGCACCCCGCGGCGCCGAGAAGACCTGCAAGAGCTGGTTGACCGAAGCCGCGTACCGGATGATCCAGAACAACCTCGATCCGGAAGTGGCCGAGCATCCGCATGCGCTCGTCGTGTACGGCGGCATCGGGCGCGCGGCGCGCAACTGGGCGTGCTTCGACCAGATCCTCGCCTCGCTCAAGGACCTGAACGACGACGAGACGCTGCTCATCCAATCGGGCAAGCCTGTCGGCGTGTTCCGCACGCATGCCGATGCGCCGCGCGTGCTGCTCGCCAACTCGAATCTCGTGCCGCATTGGGCGACGTGGGAGCACTTTCACGAGCTCGACCGCCAGGGCCTCATGATGTACGGTCAGATGACGGCCGGCAGCTGGATCTACATCGGCAGCCAGGGCATCGTTCAGGGCACCTACGAAACGTTCTACGCCGTGGCGAACCAGAACTTCGGCGGCAATGCGCAGGGGCGCTGGATTCTGACGGGCGGCTTGGGCGGCATGGGCGGCGCGCAGCCGCTCGCGGCGACGATGGCGGGCTTTTCGATGATCGCCGTCGAATGCGACGAGACGCGCATCGACTTTCGCCTGAAAACGCGCTACGTCGACAAGAAGGCGAAGACGCTCGACGAAGCGCTCGCGATGATCGAGGCGGCGAAGGCTACGGCCAAGCCGGTATCGGTGGGCCTGCTCGGCAATGCGGCCGACGTGTTCGCCGAATGCGTCGCGCGCGGCATCACACCCGATTGCGTCACCGACCAGACGAGCGCGCACGATCCGATCAACGGCTACTTGCCGCAAGGCTGGAGCGTCGAGCAATGGCGCGAGCGCCAGAAGGTCGATCCGGCGAGCATCGTGACGCCCGCGAAGCAGTCGATGGCGAAGCAGGTGCAGGCGATGCTCACGCTGCAATCGCGCGGCGCGGCGACGCTCGATTACGGCAACAACATCCGCCAGATGGCGCTGGAAATGGGCGTGGAAAACGCGTTCGATTTCCCCGGCTTCGTGCCCGCCTATGTCCGGCCGCTCTTTTGCGAAGGCAAGGGGCCGTTCCGCTGGGTGGCGCTCTCGGGCGACCCCGAGGACATCTACAAGACCGATGCGAAGGTGAAGGAGCTGATTCCCGACGACCCGCATCTGCACAACTGGCTCGACATGGCGCGCGAGCGTATCGCGTTCCAGGGACTGCCTGCGCGTATTTGCTGGGTCGGCGTGAAGGATCGTTATCGCCTCGGTCTCGCGTTCAACGAAATGGTCAAGCGCGGCGAGCTGAAGGCGCCGATCGTGATCGGCCGCGACCACCTCGATACGGGTTCGGTCGCGAGCCCGAACCGCGAAACCGAATCGATGAAGGACGGCTCGGACGCGGTGAGCGACTGGCCGCTCTTGAACGCGCTTCTGAACACGGCCGGCGGCGCGACGTGGGTGTCGCTGCATCACGGCGGCGGCGTCGGCATGGGCTTCAGCCAGCATTCGGGCGTCGTGATCGTCTGCGACGGCACCGATGCGGCCGCGCGGCGCGTCGAGCGCGTGCTCTTCAACGATCCCGCGACGGGCGTCATGCGCCACGCCGACGCCGGCTATGAGCTCGCGCAGCAGACGGCGCGCGAAGCCGGGCTCAAGCTGCCGATGCTCGGGCGGTAACGCGCGATGGCGATGATCGATGCGACGGCCGCGCAAGCGGCCGAGGCTGCGGCGATGACATCGGCAAAAGCCGTACTCGTGCGCGGCGCCGAGCTCGTCGCCTCGCCGTGGAAGAACGGCGGCGGGGTGACGCGCGAGATCGCGGCGCACCCCCCAATCCCCCGGTCCCCCAATCCCCCAATCCCCCAAGGGGACTTCCTTCGGGGCGCAGGGCGGTGAGCCGGGATTCCGGCCTGAAGGCCGGCTATCGAAAGTTGCTGGCCCCTGCGCGCGCGGCGTCACCGCCCGAGCATCGGCAGCTTGAGCCCGACTTCCCGCGCCGTGCGCCGCGCGAGCTCGTAGCCGGCATCGGCATGGCGCATGACGCCCGTCGCCGGATCGTTGAACAGTACGCGCTCGATGCGGCGCGCGGCAGCATCCGTCCCGTCGCAGACGATCACGACGCCCGCATGCTGGCTGAAGCCCATGCCCACGCCACCGCCGTGATGCAGCGACACCCACGTCGCGCCGCCCGCCGTATTGAGCAGCGCGTTCAGAAGCGGCCAGTCGCTGACGGCGTCCGAACCGTCCATCATCGCTTCAGTCTCGCGATTAGGGCTCGCGACGGAGCCTGTGTCGAGATGATCGCGTCCGATCACGATCGGCGCCTTCAGCTCGCCGCGTGCAACCATCTCGTTGAAAGCCAGGCCGAG
>DASZGN010000397.1:0-3484 GCA_035938775.1 Trinickia sp. | reverse complement strand
CGCCGAGCTCTTTGCTCAAACGGGTCGCAAGCTGCGCCGCCATCAGCGAATGGCCGCCCAATGCAAAGAAGTTGTCGTGACGACGAAGCTTCTGGATGCCAAGGACCTGACACCACACGCGCGCGATTGTCTCCTCCAGCTCACCCTGCGGCGCATCCTCGCGGCGAAGGGGGGCGTCGTCATCGTCCACGTCGATGTCGAGCGCGGCGAGTGCGAGACGGTTCAACTTGCCGTTGGGCAAGAGAGGTAGCGCGTCGAGCCGAACGAATCGGGCCGGCACCATATACATCGGCAAGCGTTCGGACAACCATTGGTGCAGCAGTTCGTTATCGCACCGCTTGCCGTCGCGCGATACGTAAAAGGCCGTTAGTCGCGCTTGAGGCGTGCCAAGGTCACGTCCTGCAACAGCCGCCTTGGCAATCTCCGGATGGGCGGCAAGCGCCATCTCGACGGCGCTCGCTTCAACGCGCTGCCCCCGGATCTTCACCTGGAAGTCCTCGCGTCCGAGGTGATACAACTGGCCGTCGGCGAGCCACATGCCGATGTCGCCGGTGCGCAGCATCCGTCCGTGCGAAGGGTGTGCAATGAAACGCTGTGCACTGAGATCGGGCTCCTTCCAATAGCCCGGCCCCACGCTCGCGCCTTCCACATGGATAGCGCCAACGGCACCAATAGGTACCGGCTGCATGTGCTCATCGAGGACATGCACCCGCGTATTCGCGATCGGCCTGCCCGCCGGCACGATCGCGCCGGATTCGGCGTGGGGTGGCGCGTCGCAGTAGGTGATATCGTTCAACTCGCTGCAACCATAGTTGTTGTGCAGCTGCGCGTGCGGCAACACGCGCGTGAAACGCATCGCAAGCGAGAGGCTAAGCGGCTCGCCCGCTGTCGTGACATGACGCAGCGACGCAAGACTGTCCGCGTGCTCGAGCAGCACATCGAGATGCGAAGGCACGAGGTTCAGGCGCGTGACACGATGCTCACGAAGCTGAGCGGCAAAGCGTGCCGAGTCCTTGACCGTCAGGTCTGGAAAGATGATTTGCGCAATACCCGCAAGCAGGCCCGACAACATCTCCTTGATCGACGGCACGAAGGCCATCGACGTTTTTTGCCCGACCACTTCGTCCGCTGCGTACGGTGTGCGATCCCACAACGCGTTCAGGCAATTCAGCAGCTGCCGATGCTGAACCATGACGCCCTTGGGCTGACCTGTCGAACCGGATGTGTACGCGATGTAGGCGATGTCGTCCGGATGCGCCTTTACCGATGGAACCGATAGCGGCGGCGCTGCTTCGAGCGCGTCGTCGAGCAGCAGGAGCGGGATATTGATTCCCGAGCGTATCGCCGGAGAGCCCGGCGTTGCGACGATCATGCCCGGCTCGGCATGCTCCAGAATCCGTTCGACGTAGGCGGGCGGATAGGCCGGGTCCACCGGCACGTAGATGGCACCTAGCCTGAAGATGGCTATCAGCGAAGCAAGGAAGTCGTTCGAGCGCGGCAGGCAAAGCGCGACCCTTGCCCCGGCTCCGATCCCGCGCCGGTGAAGCGCTGCGGCAATGCCGTTCGCACGCCTGTCGAGTGCCGCGTACGTGAGGCCAACGCCCTCGTACCATACGGCAAGCGCCTGCGGCCGCGCATGCAACTGCTCGGCGAACAGCTCCACGACACCCGCCTCATCGAAGCGGCGCATCGTCTGATTCGCCGCATCGATCAGCGCCCTTTCGGATCGCGTCGGCTCGCTGAATGCCGATAGCGGTGCATGCGGCTCTCGCACTATCCGCTCGAGCGTCTCCTCCAGCACCGCGAGGAGCAGATCCACCTGCACCGCACCGAAACGCTGGCTGTCATAGGTCGCGCGCAACTCGATGCCGCGTGCATCCCCGATCATTTCAAAGTCGAGGTCCGCTTGCGCGACACGATCGAAGTGTGCGGGCAAAAGCTCGGTGTGCAGCCCGTCCGCCCACATGCCTGCTTCTTGAAGCGGCACGTTCTGGTGCCGCAGTATCACAGGCACCGGCGATCGGCCGTCCGCCTGACGCATTTCCGGCACGGCCACGAGCATTTGCTCGAACGGCAACGCCTGATGCTCGAGGGCGCCGAGCATGAGCTGCGCCGTTTCATCGACGAGCTGCGTTGCCGTCCAGCGCCGATCGAGCCGGAGGCGCAACGGCAGGATGTTGATGAAAAAACCAATGAGGTTTTCGAGTTCCGGGGTGTCGCGCCCAGCGGCGGTCGTACCGATGCAGATGTCATGACTTCCCGTCTGACGGTGACAAACGACGGCGAGCGCGGCTGCGACAATCGTGAAGAGGCTCGTATTGCGGGTGCCTCCCAGCTTGGCGAGATCAGCGAGGAGGGCCGGCGGCAAACGGCGGCTGCACATCAAACCCAGCCCATGGACCGAACCCGCTGGTGTGCCGGGCACGGCAAGATCGATCGGCTCGCTGAAGCCGGACAATTGCGAAGACCAGTATGCGAGCGACTGATTCAGATCTCGCTGCCGCTGCCGATACGCATAGTCCGCGTACTGGACCGTAAGCGGAGGCAGCTCGGAATGGGAGTCGTCACGCAACGCGGCACGATAGAGCGCTTGCAAATCTTGAATGAGCACGCCAAGCGACCAACCGTCGGAGATGATGTGATGCATCACCATCGACAGGACATGCTCCGACGATTCCAGACGCAGGAGGAGCACCTTGAAGAGCGGGCCGCGTTGCAGATCGAATTCCGCCGACGTATGCGCCGTTATCGCTTCACCAAGCCGGGCTCGATCGATATCGCGAACGTCGAACTGCACTCGAGCCGGTGCGTCGATCATCTGGGATGGCAGATCCTGCCCCGCCATGATATCGAAGCGCGTCCGCAAAGGCTCGTGGCGCGCAACCAGCGCGTCCAGTGCCCGCTGCAGCGCACCAAGCGATAGAGGGCCGTCAAAGCGCAGCGTGACGTGCATGTTGTAGGAACTGCCGCCGTCGCGCGTTTGAATGAGCCACAGACGCTCCTGAACGAACGATAGCGGCAACGCGCCATCACGCGCGATACGGGACACCGTCGGCATCGCCGCTTCGGCGGCGTGCGACTTATGCGGCCCATTGACGCTCACGCGTGCTGCGAGTTCGGCGAGACTGCCTGTTTCGAACAGCGTGCGCACGCTCACGGATTCGCCGAAACGCTCGCGCAGCCGGCCGGCTACCCGCACGGCCGACAACGAGTTGCCGCCCAACTCGAAAAAGTTATCGTGGCGTCCTACGCGCTCGACGTTCAAGAGCGTCACCCACATCTGCGCGAGCAACGCCTCGGTGGGTCCTTGAGGCGCTTCATACGTACGCTCGCCATAGGCTTGTCTGTCAGGCGCGGGCAGCGCGCGTCGATCGAGCTTGCCGTTGGGCGTCAACGGCATGCTCGCGAGCGCCACGTACGCGGCCGGCACCATGTACTCGGGCAGCCTTGCACGCAAGTGCGCCCGCAGCGCCTCGACCGGTTG
>DASZGN010000396.1:0-4196 GCA_035938775.1 Trinickia sp. | reverse complement strand
GTCTGGACGAAGACGAATACGCCGTAAAGCACGAGCGACGACACGCCCGCGAATGCAAGTTGCGATGTCGAGAGCATGGGGCCGGGGGCGGCGCTCAGATAGTTCGGCATCACGAGCGTAAGGACCGAGAGCGACGCGAGCACCGACAGCGCCGTATTCGCACCTCGCACACGAAAATCCTGTTCACCGTGGCGCAGGCCGCCCATCAGCAGACAAAGCCCCACAATGCCGTTGCAGACGATCATCACGGCCGCAAACACCGTGTCGCGCGCGAGGCCCGATTTTGCGGGGCCGGCGGACAGCATCACGGACACGATCAATGCGACTTCAATGATCGTGACGGCGACGGCGAGCACGAGCGTGCCGAGCGGTTCGCCCACCCGATGGGCGACCACTTCCGCGTGATGCACCGCGGCAAACACGGCACCGGCGAGCGCGAGCGCGACGAGCGCCATGAAAGCGGTATTTTCACCCGCAAAAACCGCTGCGCCCAGCACGAGCCAGGCGCCAAGCGGTACCCATAACGTCCAGCGCGGCAGTGTGCCGGGCGATCGGTGCATCGTCGTGTGCTCCCATGGCAGGATCGTTGAATACATCAAGACACGGCTCGCTCGGAACGCGCGGCCGTTTGTCAGCTTTATATCCTGAAGTAAGATTCAAGGCGACTTTCACGCTGGCGCGAACCGCTTCGAGACGATAGACGATGAAAGACCCGAACGAGGAACGCTTCGACATCGTGCGGCTCAAGCGCGACGAGCTTCCCGTCGATACTGTCGAGCTTGCCCGCTTCATGGTCGGAAAATGCCTCGTTCACGATCTGCCGCAAGGGCGGGTAAGCGGCAGGCTCGTCGAAACCGAAGCCTACCCGATTGGCGACTCGACGAGTTACGCGTACCGGGGGCTGCGGCCGTACAACGGGGCGCTTTTTTGCGCCCGTGGCCATGCGTACGTGCGGCGGGTGTACGGCGCGTCCTACATGCTCAACCTGTCGAGCGAGGAAGAGGGCGTGGGCGCCGCCGTGCTGTTTCGCGCGATCGAGCCGCTCGATGGCATCGCGCTGATGGCAACGCGGCGCCCCGCGGTCAAGCTCGTCGAACTCGCGCGCGGGCCGGGGCGGTTATGCGCGGCGCTCGGCATTGGGCCGGAGTGGGACGGCGCCGATCTGTGCGGCGGTGCGGCCCTGTGGATCGGGCGGCTTGCGGATGATGCCGCGGCGGGCGCGAGGCGCATCGCCGCGACGAAGCGCATCGGACTCACGCGCGAAATGCACGAGCCGCTGCGCTTTTACGAAGTCGGAAGCGCGTTCGTGAGCGGGCCTCGGCGGCTCGTGGAGCCGCTCTCCCACAGGCGAGCCTGAGCGTGCCGCTCAAACCGTTTCGGCTTCCACCATGTGGCCGAACAGCGCGCGATGGGTCTGCTCGCCGAGGTCGATCGTCAACGCAACCGCGTTTTCAATGCCGACGCGCATCGGCGGGCCGAAGCGGCGCATTTCGATGCCGGCCTTTCTCATCAGACGTTCGACAGCCGTGGTCGTCACCGTCACATAGCTTGTGATGCCCATGCGGTCGGCGAATGCGACGACCTCGCGCATGGCTTCCAAGGCGAGAGCGGCGAAACCGTAGCCATTCGTTTCGGGCGAGACGATTGCAAAACGGCTCAACTCCCACACGCGCGGCGATTCAGGGGCGTGCTTGCCGTGCAGCAATTGCGCGAAGGTATCGCGCAGCATGTAGGGGCCTTGCGTCGGCAAAAGACGCCAACATCCGCACAGCCGATCCGCTTCGTCCCGAACGAGCATGTAATGCGGAGAAAGCGAATCGTAATGATCGATTTCCATCCCCGATATGATCGAGACTTCCCACCCCATTCGCTCCCCGAAAACCTTGGCGCGCAGCCGGTGCATTTCCGCTAAAGCATCGAGATCGAAGGTGTTCTGTTTGCCGATCGTGATATTCGCGTTCATTCCCTTCTCCCATGTTGGTCGCATTGATTGCGGCTACCTAATGGGCATGAAACATATGCAGTTCGCGTGCCGGCCGTAACTGGCAAGCATGATAGGTACAAATGAACTGCAACCCTTGGGATGATTCGCGTACCGAGTACGCCACGAGGTGAGAACAATGACCCTGACCGACGTTTGTGAAATCGAAAACAATGAATCCGCACGGCCGGTTCGTGCGGAGATAGATAATGCCTTTGTCCAGGCATACCGAAAACAGGTGAAGGAGAGCCAGAAGACTTTCTGGGCTCGATTCGGTGTGACTCAATCACGCGGAAGCCGATTCGAGCTCGGTGCGAATATCCCCAAGCCCGTCATGATTTTGCTGAAACTGTATTTCGATAAGCGCATTACAGACGACGACATTGCGAGTGTCGCGCTCAAGCGCGCGCCGGCCCACCGGCCGGCGGCGCCGGTCAATCAGGATCGATCAAGCCCATTTGGGTCGCTTTGACGGCCGCGGCGCTTCTGGAGCTGACACCGAACTTGGTGCGGATATTGGTCATGTGAAAGTTGACGGTGGCTTCCGAGCAACCGAAGATTTTTGCGATTTCCCAGGTGGATTTGCCTTGCGCAGTCCACTTCAGGCATTCGTATTCGCGCGGCGTCAGCCTGGGTATCCGCGTCTCGGCGTGGCCGTCCAGGAAACGCTGCGCGGTGTCGAAGGCGACGTCGCGCAGCAGCGTCAGCGTCGGCAGATGACGCTGCACGTTATCGCTCATCGCACGCGGGGATTCATCGCCGCAGACGAAGCACAGCATGCCGACTTCCTGCTTTGGGCCGTGAATCGGCAGCGAAATGCCCGTGCACAGACCGTGCCGACGGGCCTCCTCATACATTTCCCGCTGGCACGGCTCGACGAACGCCGAAGATGACCAGATAAACGGCGCCGCTTGCGTCCGGCAATGCGAAACAGTGGGGTCGATGCGAAAGAAGCCACGCTCATCGTAGGTTTGCCGCCAGCACGAGGCGTAATTGCTGCGCAGATAAGCGTCGCTGAATCGCATGCCGGGCCTCGGCACGACGGCGAATAGCGTATGGTCGAAACCATATTGATGTCCCAGGAACGAGAGCGCCTGGAACCATGATTTTTCGTCAGTCGCCTGCCATAGCGGCGACATCGGTTCTATAAATTGCCGCGACATAGTTCCTCGCAGTTCAAGAATTATTACCTGCCGGCAATGGAAAGGGAGGGTCGATCCTGTTCTATTCCGGGTGGCGTGCTTTCGCAAAAATGATATCAGACGGATTGTATCTTCATCTCATTGTTTTTTTAGTTTTCCTGACTGCGTGCGGAAAAACAGGTCTTTTTGAATAGAGCTTCAATACGGTGGCGGCTGATATCGATTTACATCGAGGTTGCTTGATTTTTGTTGTTTTATTTAACAATATCATCTTAATTTTTTCGTTCCTCGACTTAAACCGATTCCAGGCGGAAATGGAATCGGATTTCATGAGGTCGCGCTTTGAAAAGGCGGCACGATTCGAAGCGGCAAAAGGCTCCCGAGGCGCGCGAGGGCGCACCTCAGGCCGCCTTGGCCGATGGCGGTGGGGCCATGACTTGAGGCGGTCGTCCCGTAACGCTCAGGTATGCGCGCCGGTAATGTAGTGCTCGAGTTGCTCAATCGTGAACTGCTGCTCGGAGATGATGGTCTTCACGAGATCGCCGATCGACACCATTCCCACCAGGCGGCCTTCGTCGATGACGGGCAAGTGGCGCATGCGATGCTTCGTCATCACGGCCATGCAATCCTCGACCGTATCGGTCAAGCGAACGTGGAGCACGTTTGCGGTCATGATGTCGCGCACCGGCGTCGTTTTCGACGAACGGTCCATCAGCACGATCTTTCGGGCGTAATCGCGCTCGGTCACGATGCCGACGATCTTTTTGCCATCACCTTCGGTGACCACGAGCGCGCCGATTTGATGCTGCGACATCATCTTGACGGCTTGAAACACAGACTCCTGGGCGTCGATCGTCACGACTGGATGGTCGTGGGGGAGCCGGACCTCAGATTTCGCTCTGAGGATTTGCGCAACAGCGGGCATGAGAGTGTCTCCGTCTTTTCGTTCGTTGGCGGCATCGACCGCTCCTCGGCGGCACGCGCACGAGCGCGGTCCGCCGAGAGAGATGGATCATTGCAGTATAGGCGGTGGGCGCCGCTCGCGCGCAAGCCCGCGGGCCTTCCGGCGCGAT
>DASZGN010000395.1:0-10102 GCA_035938775.1 Trinickia sp. | reverse complement strand
AACGTTCGCCGGCCGGGGGGCGGTAGCCAGACGAAGGCAAACCCTTGAAGGGGGCAAGCTCCCGCTGTCCGCCGATTTTTCCGCCCGAAAACGAAGGGACAGGAGCGGTGCGCCGACGGGTTGCGGGTCGCCGTGAAATGCGGTGTCGCAAGCGGAGGCGTGTTGACCGAATCCGGTTACACAGACTCCGAAAGCAAAAAGCCCAGTCACGAGGACTGGGCTTTTTGCTTGATTCGGATTGGTGCCGGAAAGAGGAATCGAACCCCCGACCTTCGCATTACGAATGCGCTGCTCTACCGTCTGAGCTATTCCGGCATCAGAGAAACGCGATTATAGAGACACTTTTGGCCGGCTGGCAAGTCCTCTCACGTATTTTTTTCTTCGTGGTGGTAGCGGGTCACGCGCTCAACCTCGTTCTTCGAGCCGAGGAAAACCGCCACGCGCTCGTGCAGGCTTTTCGGCTGGATATCTAGGATGCGCTCGCGGCCGTTCGTCGCGGCACCGCCCGCCTGCTCGACGATGAACGCCATCGGATTCGCCTCGTACATCAGCCGCAGCTTGCCGGGCTTGTCCGGCGTGCGCTTGTCGGCCGGATACATGAAGATGCCGCCGCGGTTCAGGATGCGGTTCACGTCGGCCACCATCGACGCGATCCAGCGCATGTTGAAGTCCGCTTGGCGCGGCCCCGTCTTGCCGGCAATCAGCTCGCCGATGTATTGCTGCACCGGCGCGTACCAATGCCGCGCATTCGATGCGTTGATCGCGTATTCGCGTGTCTCTTCGGGAATGCGCAGATTGCTTTGCGTGAGCACCCACGAGCCCAGTTCGCGATCGAGCGTGAAGCAGTTCACGCCGTTGCCCGTCGTCAGCACGAGCACCGTTTGCGGCCCGTACACGGCGTAGCCGGCCGCGACCTGCTGGGTGCCGGGCTGCAGGAACGATTGCTCGGTGGCGTGCTGGCCGTCGGGACAGCGCAGCACCGAGAAGATCGTGCCGATCGACACATTGACATCGATGTTGGACGACCCGTCGAGCGGATCAAAAACGAGCAGGTATTCGCCGCGCGGGTAGTTGGACGGAATAGGGAACAGCGTCTCCATCTCTTCGGACGCCATCGCGGCGAGGTTGCCGCCCCATTCGTTCGCCTCGAGCAGGATTTCGTTCGACAGGATGTCGAGCTTCTTTTGCACTTCGCCCTGAACGTTTTCGCTGCCGGCGGTGCCGAGCGCATCGCCCAATGCGCCCTTGCTCACGTGATAGCTGATGAGCTTGCACGCGCGCGCAACCACTTCGATCAGGAGGCGCAAGTCGGCCGGCAAATTATTCGTCTCGCGCTGCTGCTCGATCAGAAACTTCGTCAAGGTAGTACGTCGTTGCAAAGACATTACAGTGCTCCGGAGGCTTGTGAATTGCGACAATTTTACTCGTCGCCACGCCCGCGGCCCGCCTTTTTGCTGCCGCATATGCACACGAAGTTGCGCAAAAAGTTGACGCATGCCCTTGAAAAAGGACCGGCACCGAAATGCCGGCCCGCAGCTTTAGGCAAGCGCCTTTTCGACGATCTCGCGCACGTCGCGCGACTTCACCTGCGCCGCGACGCGCTCGAGCGCCTCGTGCATGCGCTCGCGCAGCGCCGGCGTGTAGCGGCGCCACAGCTCGAGCGAGCGTGCGAGACGCGCGGCGACCTGCGGATTGAGTGCATCGAGCGCCACTACCTGTTCGGCCCAGAACGCGTAGCCCGAGCCGTCCTCGGCATGGAACTGCGCCGGGTTGGCCGCGCAAAAGCTGAAAATCAGCGAGCGCGCGCGGTTCGGATTCCTGAGCGTGAACGCCGGGTGCGTCATCAGCTTGCGCACGACGTCGATGATCGGGCGCGTCGCGCTGCCGCGCTGCGTTGCCTGGAGCGCGAACCATTTGTCGATCACGAGCGGCTCGCGCTCGAAGCGGCGGTAGAAGTCGTCGAGCGCGCGCTCGGCCGTGGCGGGGGCCGCGCTTGCCGAGGCGGCCAAGAGCGTCGCGAGCGCGGCGGCACGGTCCGTCATGTTGTTCGCGGCGTCGTACTGCGCGTTGGCAAGACGGATCGCATCGGCCGAACCATCGAGCTCGGCCAAGTAGCTGAGCGCGAGGTTCTTGAGCCCCCGATGGCCCGCCGCTTCCGGCGTCGGCTCGTATTTGCCCGGCGTGACATGGCGTTCGTAGGTTTGGAGCCACTCGGCGCTGAGCGCCGTGGCGAGACGCTTGCGCATGAACTGACGCGCAGCGTGAACGGCAGCGGGGTCCGCTACGTCCATCTGCTCGGCGAGATACGACTCCGACGGCAGCATCAGCGCGAGCTCGCGGAAGGCCGGCGAAAGTGTTTCGTCGGTCAGCACGCGTGCGAAAGCGGCGACGACCGAGTGGTCGAGCGAGAGCGGCTCGCCGGCAGCGGCACGCCCGGCGAGCGCGAGCAGCTCGCGCGTCGCGAGCCGCTGGCCCGCTTCCCAGCGGTTGAACGGATCGCTGTCGTGCGCGAGCAGGAACGCGAGCTCGTCGTTGGTGTAGTCGTATTCGACGATGACAGGTGCCGAGAAATTGCGCAGCAGCGAGGGCAGCGGCGTTTCCTTCACATCGACGAACGTGAAGGTCTCCTCGGCCTTGGTGAGCTCGAGCACGCGCGTCGTGCTCGATGCCGCCGGCTCGCCTTCGAGGGTGAGCGGCAGATCCGCGCCGTCGCGGCCGATCAGGCCGATCGCGAACGGAATCAGAAGGGGACCCTTTTGCGTGTCGCGCGCGGCCGGCGCCGCTTCGCCATAGCGTTGCGAAAGCGTGACCGCGAAGCGCCCGGCCGCGGCGTCATAGGCGGTGCGCACCGCCACGCGCGGCGTGCCCGCCTGGCTGTACCAGCGCTCGAATTGCGCGAGGTCGCGCTCGTTCGCATCGGCGAGCGCATGGCGGAAATCGTCGCACGTCACCGCTTGCCCGTCGTGGCGCTTGAAGTAGAGATCCATGCCGCGCCTGAACCCCTCGCGGCCGAAAAGCGTTTGGTACATCCGCACGACTTCGGCGCCTTTCTCGTAGACGGTCATCGTGTAGAAGTTGTTGATCTCGGCGTAGCTTTCGGGGCGCACCGGGTGCGCCATCGGGCCGGCATCTTCGGCGAACTGCATCTGGCGCAGCATGCGCACTTCATCGATGCGCTTCACCGCGCGTGCCGCTTCGTCGGCGGCGCCGCCTTGCATATCCGCCGAGAATTCCTGGTCGCGGAACACCGTGAGGCCTTCCTTCAAGCTCAGTTGAAACCAGTCGCGGCACGTGACGCGGTTACCCGTCCAGTTGTGGAAGTACTCGTGGCCCACGACGGCTTCGATGTTTCCGAAGTCAGTGTCGGTGGCCGTTTCCGGATTCGCCAGCACGTACTTCGTGTTGAAAATGTTGAGCCCCTTGTTTTCCATCGCGCCCATGTTGAAGTCGCTCACGGCGACGATCATGAAACGGTCCAGATCGAGCTCGAGGCCGAATCGTTCCTCGTCCCAGCGAATCGAATGGATGAGCGAATCCATCGCATGGCGCGTCTTGTCGAGATCGTGCGGCTCGACCCACACTTGCAACAGCTTCTCTTTGCCGGAGCCCGTGCGGATGCGTTCTTCGACCGCCACGAGCTTGCCCGCCACGAGCGCAAACAGATAGCTCGGCTTCTTGAACGGGTCCTGCCATTTGGCAAAATGGCGGCCGTCGGCGAGCTCGCCCTCTTCGACCAGATTGCCGTTCGAGAGCAGCACCGGGTAAGCCGCCTTGTCCGCGCGCAGCGTGACCGTGTATGTCGCCATCACATCGGGGCGGTCGAGGAAATAGGTAATGCGCCGAAAGCCCTCAGCCTCGCATTGCGTAAAAAAATTGCCGCTCGAGACGTAAAGACCCGAGAGCGTCGTGTTCTCGGCCGGCCGGCACGCGCTCACGACGGTGAGCTCGAAGGCATCGGGCACGTCGTCGATCGTGAGGCCGTGCTCGTGCGCGCGGTGCGCCGCGGCCGAAAGCGGTGCGCCGTCGAGCGCGACCGAGACCAGCTCGAGCGCTTCGCCCATCAGCTCGAGGTGCGAGGCGCGCGCGGCGTCGGGATTGCGACGCATGCGCATGGTGTTCTTGACGAGCGTGCGCTCGGGCACGAGATCGAATTCGAGGGCGACCGATTCGATCAGGAAGGCGGGCGGCGTGTAGTCGGCCCGGTGGATCACGGCGGTTTTGGCGGTATCGGACATGTCGGATCAGTGAAAAGAACCGGTTCAGGCTCGCGCGCGATGCGGGCGAGGGCAGTCGCCCATTGTACAAAGGCGGGCGTTCCGCGTCTCGCGGCAGCGGCTTTGGGAGCAGGCGTGGTCGGCGTATCATCGGCAAGGGCGGCGCAGCTTGCGCGGGCGTTCAACGAAGAAAAGAGGAAAAAATGAGGTGGGAACGAATTTGGCGCGGCGTCGCGCCGACGTTGGCAGTACTGACTACGCTGCTATCGGGCTGCACGAGTTACGTGACGACGCAGGTGACGGCTTTTTCCAACTGGTCCGGCAACGATGCGACGCGGACCTACGCATTCGCGCGCTCGGCCGAGCAGCAAAACAGTCTCGAGCAGGCGACTTACGAGCAGATCGTGGCGAATGAACTTGAGACCTACGCGTTCAGGCGCGTGCGCAATGCCGATGCGCACTACACAGTCAGCCTGAGCTACTCGACGCACGGCCAAACGGTGTCGGTCTCGCAGCCGGCCTATTACCCGGGCCCGTGGGTGGGCCCGTTCTGGCGGCCGATCGATCCGTGGGGACCCTACGGGCTCTTTCCACCAAGCTATGTGACCGAAACCTATCCGGTCTTCACGCACACGCTCGGCATTCGCATGACCGAGCGCGCGAGCGGCAAGGAAGTCTATAACGTGACGGCGCGCAATACGGACGAAGAAAACGCGCTCGTGCCCGCGATGCCGTATCTCGCGCGCGGCGCGCTCGCCGATTTCCCGCTTGGCAACGGCGTCGTGCGCACGGTGCGCATTCCGCGCGACAAAAACGGCGGCGGCCTTGCAACCAACGAAGTGGCCGCCGCGCCGGCGGCCGCGAGCGGCGCTGCGGCCGCCTCGTCTGCCGCGCGGCAATAGCGCGGCAACGCTCGCGCGAGGCGGCTTACCTGCCGACGTGCAGAAACGCGAGCGTGCCGAGCACGGCGAAGAGCACGGCGGCGACAGTATGCACGGCGCCCGTCGGCAGGCGATGGGCGAAGCGCTCGCCAAGCAGGATCGCCGGCACGTTGGCCATCATCATGCCGAGTGTCGTGCCCAGCACGACACCAAAGAAGTCGTGAAAGCGGGCGGCGAGGGCGATGGTCGCAAGCTGCGTCTTGTCGCCCATCTCGGCCAGGAAAAAGGTGGCGAGCGTGGTGCCGAACACGCCCAAGTGCCCTCGGCTCACATTCGCTTCATTCGGATCGAGCTTGTCGGGCACCAGCACCCACAGTGCCATGCCGACGAACGATATGGCGAGCGCCCACCGCATGATGGACGGCGTGATGAGCGAGCCCAGCCAGGCGCCGATTGCGCCGGCGCACGCATGATTGGCGATGGTTGCTGCGAGCACGCCGAGCATGATCGGCACGGGCTTGCGGTAGCGTGCGGCGAGTACGAGCGAAAGCAATTGCGTCTTGTCGCCGATTTCCGCGAGCGCGACCGCGCCGGTTGAAACCAGAAATGCTTCTTTCACGTGTTGGTTTTCCCTCGGGCCGAGATAAGTGCGAGCGACGACCCGCAACGTCGCCGGGCCCTGAAGCGGCGCGCGCGCGGATCATCGGTCTCGCCAGGCCAGAGGCTGCGTCCGCCATGGTTCTTTCGAAGCCAAGTCTGTTGACGGACGCCCCCGTCGCGCATGTGCACTGCGGTTCTTCTCGAACCCTGGACATGCGGCGGGGCGGCTACTCCCCAATGAGCGGCGGATTCTAGCACAGACGCGCCTTTGCGGGCGAGCGAGGGCGCGGGCCGGCTGGTTGTTCGCAAACGCGCTGTGAGGGGAGAGCGCGATGCGTTTGCGCTGCATGACGGTTTCCCCTTACATGCAAGGAAGCGCGAGATAACGGATTCGCACACGTGTGGATGCGGTGACCGGAAGTTTAGGTGCCCTCGGCCGGTGGGATCTCATTGCGCCGGTGCACGCACCGGCCCGCGGCATACGTCTCGAAGATGGCGCGGTCGTCGCCGAGCATCGCAAACGCGAAGAGCCACTCCTCCGGCGATTCGGCACACGCGGTGCGACGCGCGAGCAACGGGGTGGCCTGCGCGTCGAGCACGACGAAGTCCGCCTCGGTGTGTGGCGCGAGCGTGCCGATCTTATCGCTGAGGTCGAGCGCACGCGCCGCACCCGCCGTCGCCAGCCAGAACATGCGCATCGCGCTCAAGTGATGGCCCGTCATGCGCGCCACTTTGTGCGCTTCGTTCATCGTCTGCAGCATTGAAAACGAGGTGCCGCCGCCCACGTCGGTGCCGAGCGCGACCGCCATGCCCCGCGCCTGAGCCTTGCCGAAGTCGAACAGGCCGCTGCCGAGAAAGAGGTTCGATGTCGGGCAGTGCGACGCAAGCGCGCCCGTTTGCGCCATGCGCGTGCGGTCCTCGTCGTCGATATGGATGCAGTGCCCGTACACGGCGCGACGGCGCAGCAGCCCGTAGTGCGCGTAGACATCGAGGTAGCTGCGGCGCTCCGGAAAGAGCGTTGCGACCCACTTCACCTCATCGACGTTCTCGGCCAGATGGCTCTGGATGAAGACGTCCGCGTGCGCACGCGCCAGCGCGCCGCATGCTTCGAGCTGCTCGGGCGTCGACGTCGGCGCGAAGCGCGGCGTAAGCGCGTAAAGCTGCCGCCCGCGGCCGTGCCAGCGCGCGATCAGCTCGGCGCTGTCGTCGTAGCCCGACTGTGCCGTGTCGCGCAGGAACGCCGGGCAGTTGCGATCCATCAGCACCTTGCCCGCCACCATCCGCAGGTTGCGCGCTTCGCTCGCTTCGAAGAGCGCATCGGCCGATTGCTTGTGCACGGTGCAGTAGACGAGCGCCGTCGTCGTGCCGCAGGCGAGCAGCTGATCGACGAAGAATTCGGCTGTCTGACGGGCATAGGCCATGTCGGCGAAACGCCGCTCGGTAGGGAACGTATAGGTGTCGAGCCACGGCAAGAGCCCTGCCGCCGGTGACGCGATCATGTCGGTCTGCGAGTAGTGCACGTGCGTATCGATGAAGCCCGGCGCGATCAGCTTGCCCCGCAAATCGACCACTCGGCTCGTACGATCGAGCTGCGCGGCAAGCGCCGCGTAAGAGCCGGCCGCTACTACGTGTCCGTCTTCGACAATCAAAAGCCCGTCGTCCTCGAAGCGCGCCCCTTCGTCCGCGCCTGTGGGGCCGCCGTCGAACGTCAGCAGCTTTGCGCGATAAGCGGTGCGCTCGTTGGCTTCATCCATGTTGGCGCGTCTGTCTTTTTATGGAAGGTTGGGACATCGAAAGGGCGCGTCAGGGTCAGCCCACCGCCTGCTTGTCCGCTTGCCAATAGGCGTCGAGCTTGGCAATCAGCGCGGCACGCACGGTGTCGGTCACGAACGACGCTTCGAAGCCGTTGCGGATGATCGTGTAGACCTCGTCCTCAGTGAGCTGCAGTGCGTCGACCGCCGCGAGGTAGTTCGCGTTGACGTAGCCGCCGAAGTAGGCGGGATCGTCCGAGTTGACGGTGACGACGACGCCTTGCCGAAGCAGCGCCTTCAACGTGTGCTGCTTGAGATCGTCGAAGACGCACAGCTTCAGATTCGAAAGCGGGCAAATGGTCAGCGCGACACGCGAATCGGCAAGCCGCGTCACGAGCGCCGGATCCTCGATGCTGCGCACCCCGTGATCGACTCGATCGACGTTGAGCAGATCGAGCGCTTCGTAGACGTACGACGGCGGTCCTTCCTCACCCGCGTGCGCGACGAGCTTGAGACCCTTCTCGCGCGCCTTCGCGAACACGCGCGCGAATTTCGACGGGGGGTGGCCGCGCTCCGACGAATCGAGGCCGACGCCGATCAGGCGATGCGCATACTGATCGAAAAGCGGCAGCGCGGCATCGAACGTGGCGAGCGCGTCTTCTTCGGAGAGATGGCGCAAGAAGCAGAGAATCAACCTGCTCGTCAAGCCGCGCGTCTCGGCTTCGGCCAACGCGCGCTCGATGCCCGCGACGGCTGAGCTGATCGCAACGCCGCGCTCGGTGTGCGTTTGCGGATCGAAGAAGATTTCGGCGTGCGTGACGTTGTCGGCGAGTGCGCGCTCGACATAGGCGGCCGTCATCTCGTAGAAATCGTGCTCGGTGAGCAGCACGCTTGCGCCCGCGTAGTAGATGTCGAGGAACGATTGCAGATCCGTGAAGGCGTAGGCGTCGCGCAGCGCTTCGATCGACTCGTAGGCAAGCTTCACGGCGTTGCGCTTTGCAAGCGTGAAGATGAGTTCGGGCTCGAGCGAGCCTTCGATGTGAATGTGCAGTTCAGCCTTGGGGGCGCCGGCTATCTTGGCCGCGAATGAGGGTGTCATGATGGGTTGGTAGTTAGGGGCGTAAAGAGGGGCTCAGGCGTAACGCGAGGCGCGGCGCTCACGCGCGGGGCGCAGCTCGCACGTGCGGCTTCGACGGCTTGCAGCAACTGCGCCGCCGTGGCAACGGCGATTATTTCCGGCGCTTTGTCGACGATGCCTTCGATGCCGATCGGGCATGTCATTCGCGCGATTATCAGCGGATCGATGCCGCGCGCCGCGAGCCGATGCTCGAAGTGGCGGCGCTTCGTGCGCGAGCCGATCAGCCCGAAGAACAGGAAGTCGGCGCGCCGCAAAATGCGCTCGGCGAGCGCGAGATCGCGCGCGTGATTGTGCGTCATTACGATGAACGAGGTGCCGGGAGCGGCATCGTCGACGGCTTCGTCGGGCGCATCGTTCGCATCGATCGTCACGTTCGCGCACTCGCCCTGAGCGATCTGCGTGGAGAACTGCGCGGGAAACTGCGCATCGCGCTCGTCGACCCACCGCACGCGACACGGCAGCGTTGCGAGCACGCGCACAAGCGCCGCGCCGACATGGCCCGCACCGAACACCACGACTTCGAATTCGCGTGACGCGATCGTCTCGGTCAAGAGCGCGTCGGCTTCATCGAAACCGCTGCCGTCCCAGAGGATGCATTCGGGGGCGAGCGCGCCGGGCTCGGCATCGGCGAGCCGCACCGCATCCGGCGCCGCGCCGAACGATACGCTGCGCACCGTCGCTTCGCCCGCGCTCGCGCGCTTGGCGAGCGTCGCGACCCAGCCGAGGTCGCCCACGTCGAGCCGCTCGAACGCGAGCACAACCGCGCCGCCGCAGCACTGGCCGAGGCTCGGGCCGAGCGCGAAACGCTCGAGCCGCCGAAGGTGCGGAACGCCCATGCGCTCGCGCAGCATCTCGCGGGCGATCCCGATGGCGCGCCATTCGAGGTGGCCGCCGCCGACGGTATGCCGCGCGCTGTCGCGCGTGACGATCATCTTCGTGCCGGCTTCGCGCGGCGCGGAGCCTTCGACGCGGGCCACCGTCACGAGCACGGCAGCCTCTCCATGCGCGAGCAATTGTTGCAGATCGGCGAGCCAGGGTTGCATGTGTTGTTCTCGTCCTTTTATGCGGTGCCCGCGACAGGCGCCGGCGCATCGGCCGCGTGCGGCGCGGCATTGGAGGGCCTTGCATCGCTCGTGCCCAATGCGGCGATTGCATCGAGTATCGCCTCGGGCGTGGCGGGTGCGCGTAGTGGCGGCGCGATCTTCGCATGCGGCACCGCGGCCGCGATCGCGTCGCGAATGGCAAGAAGCACCGAGAACGAGAGCAAGAGCGGCGGCTCGCCAACGGCCTTCGAGCGAAACACGGTCGGCTCGGCGTTCTCGTTGCGATAAAGCTGAACATGAAATGCCGCGGGCACGTCGCTAATGGCGGGAATCTTGTAAGTGGAAGGGGAATGCGTCATGAGGCGGCCGTCGCGATTCCACCAGAGCTCCTCCGTCGTGAGCCACCCCATGCCCTGGATGAAGCCGCCTTCGATCTGACCGATGTCGATGGCCGGATTGATCGATCGGCCGACGT
>DASZGN010000394.1:0-1880 GCA_035938775.1 Trinickia sp. | reverse complement strand
GGCCGCCTCCCTTGGGGCGGCCCGGCGGGTGGCGGCATGAACAGCCCCCACGCTCACATGCGTTCGCTGCCCCCCGAGGGGGCGGCCGCCTCCCTTGGGGCGGCCCGGCGGGTGGCGGCGTGGCGCCGTTGCAGCATCTGTCCGTTACGTCAAAGCATTCGAGGAGATTTTCGATGAACAAAGAATGGCCGATTTGGGAAGTGTTCGTGCGCAGCAAACAAGGGCTCGATCACAAGCATTGCGGCAGCTTGCATGCCGCCGATGCGTCGATGGCGCTGCGCATGGCGCGCGACGTCTACACGCGGCGCCAGGAAGGTGTGAGCATCTGGGTCGTGCCGTCATCGGCGATTACGGCCTCCGATCCGCACGAAAAAGCCGAGATGTTCGAGCCGGCTGGCGACAAGATTTATCGCCATCCCACCTTCTACACGCTGCCCGACGCAGTCAATCACATGTAAGCCCCGTCATGACGATCACGTCCGAACATCTTTCCTACGTGCTGCGCCTCGCGGACAACGCATTGATCCTCGGCCAGCGCAACGCCGAGTGGTGCGGCCACGGGCCGGTGCTCGAAGAGGACATCGCGCTCGCCAACATGAGCCTCGATCTGATCGGCCAGGCGCGCCTCCTTTATTCGCACGCGGCAACGCTCGAGCAAGCGCTCACCGGCGCGCTCAAGCGCGAGGACGATTACGCCTACTTCCGTAACGAGCGAGAGTTCGCGAACTTCACGCTCACCGAGCTGCCGCATTACGGGCCGCTTTGCGGCACGGCGCATGCGAACCGGGACTATGCGGTCACGATCGTGCGCAACTTCCTCTACGCGGCGTTGATGGCCAACGTATGGACGGCGCTCGAAGCATCGACGGACGCTCAGCTCGCGGCGATCGCATCGAAATCGATCAAGGAAACGCGCTACCACCTGCACCATGCGCGCGAATGGCTCGTGCGCTTCGGCGACGGCACCGAGGAGTCGCACCGTCGCGCACAGGCTGCGCTCGATTTTCTGATGCCCTACACGCGCGAGTTCTTTACGTCCGATGCCGTGGAAGAAGCGGTCGCGACAGCAGGCATCGGCGTGCGGACCGGCGATTTCGAAGCGGCGTGGCTCGATGAGGTGAAGCAGGCACTCGACGAGGCAACGCTCGCGCTGCCCGAGCCCGTCAAGCATGTAAGCACCGGCAAGCACGGCGAGCACTCCGAGCATATGGGCTATCTGCTCGCCGAAATGCAAAGCCTCGCGAGGCAGCATCCCGGCGCGAACTGGTAGGCCGCTTGAAGCTCCGCCCTTTCGCCACGCCCGTTTTTGGAGAGCGCTCGTATGTTACGCACGAGTAACCCGCAGGCCCTGCCCCGCGCAGCCCTTCCTGTCGACCCCGCTTCAGACGACGCGCTCGCGCACGCGTGGTCGGTCCTCGAGGCCGTACCGGACCCGGAGATTCCGGTCGTATCGATCCGCGAACTCGGCATATTGCGCGCGGTGCGCCGCGCCGCCGATGGCGCGCTCGAAGTCGTCGTCACGCCGACCTACTCGGGGTGCCCCGCCATGTCGCAGATCGCCGAGGACATCGCACAGGCCCTCGATGAAGCGGCTCTCGTACCGTATCGCATCGAAACGGTGCTCGCCCCCGCCTGGACGACCGACTGGATTACCGACGCCGCCCGCGAAAAGCTGCGCACCTATGGCATCGCACCGCCCGCTGGCCAATGTGCTGGCTCAGCCGGCGGCACCGCACAGGCGAGCCCGCAGCCTATCCGCTTCGTGCCGCGACCGAGCGCGACGCCCGCCTGTCCGCGCTGCGGATCGGCCCACACCGAACGTCTCGCGCAGTTCGGCTCGACCGCATGCAAAGCGCTCTACCGCTGCCTCGACTGCCGCG
>DASZGN010000393.1:0-7434 GCA_035938775.1 Trinickia sp. | reverse complement strand
GTACGACGTTGAGCGTCTTTACGTCGGCGGTGCCTTTGTCGACGCATCCTCCGACACGACGTTCGATACGTACGACCCGGCCACGGGCGAGCATCTCGCGACCGTTCAGCAAGCGAGCGAAGCCGATATCGATCGCGCCGTGGCTTCGGCGCGCGAAGGTCAGCGCGAATGGGCGGCATTCGATGCGATGACGCGCTCACGCGTTTTGCGCGGTGCCGTCGAGTTGCTGCGCGCGCGCAACGACGAGCTCGCCGAGCTTGAAATGCGCGACACGGGCAAGCCGATCGCCGAAACGCGCGCTGTCGATATCGTCACGGGCGCCGACGTGATCGAGTACTACGCGGGCCTCGCGCCGGCACTCGAGGGCCGGCAGATTCCACTGCGCGATTCGTCGTTTGTCTATACGCGCCGCGAGCCGCTCGGCCTATGCGCGGGCATCGGCGCATGGAACTATCCGATGCAGATCGCTTGCTGGAAATCGGCGCCCGCGCTCGCGGCCGGCAACGCGATGATCTTCAAGCCGAGCGAGATTACGCCGCTTTCCGCCGCGAAGCTCGCCGAAATCTATGTCCAAGCCGGCGTGCCCGCGGGCGTGTTCAACGTCGTGCACGGCGGCGCTGCCGTCGGGGCGATGCTCGCCGCGCATCCGGACATCGCAAAGGTGTCATTCACCGGTGGCATTGAAACGGGCAAGAAGGTGATGTCGCTTGCGGGCGCGTCGTCGTTGAAGGAAGTGACGATGGAGCTTGGCGGCAAGTCGCCGCTCATTGTGTTCGACGACGCCGATCTCGATCGTGCCGCCGACATCGCCGTCACCGCGAATTTCTTCAGCGCCGGGCAGGTCTGCACGAACGGCACGCGCGTATTCGTTCATCGCCCGGTGAGAGACGCGTTCGAAGCACTCGTCGTCGAACGCGTCAAGCGCATTCGCGTAGGCAAGCCGAGCGATCCCGCCACGAACTTCGGCCCGCTCGCGAGCGCCGCGCAGCTCGACAAAGTGCTCGGGTATATCGCAAGCGGGCTGCAAGAAGGCGCCCGGCTCGCCGCGGGCGGCATGCGGCTTACCGAGGGCGAGTTCGCACGCGGCCAATACGTCGCGCCCACCGTGTTCGCCGATTGCCGCGACGACATGCGCATCGTGCGCGAAGAAATCTTCGGGCCCGTGATGTGCCTGCTTGTTTTCGACGATGAGGACGAAGCCATCGCGCGGGCCAATGCCACGCACTACGGCCTCGCGGCAGGCGTCGTGACTGAGAGCCTCGCTCGCGCGCACCGCGCGATTCATCGGCTGGAAGCCGGCATCTGCTGGATCAACACGTGGGGCGAATCGCCCGCGCAAATGCCCGTGGGCGGCTACAAGCAATCGGGCGTGGGCCGCGAGAACGGCATCGGCACGCTCGAGCATTACACGCAGATCAAATCGGTGCAGGTCGAGCTGGGCCGTTTCCGGCCGGCATTCTGAACGTGAAAGGAGCCGCGCATGCGTGCCAACGAATTCGACTACATCGTCATCGGCGCAGGCTCGGCCGGCAATGTACTCGCCACGCGCCTGACGGAAGATGCCGACGTAAGCGTGCTGCTGCTCGAGGCGGGCGGCCCCGATCATCGCTTCGACTTCCGCACTCAGATGCCGGCCGCGCTCGCGTATCCGCTACAAGGCCGGCGCTACAACTGGGCCTATGAAACGGAGCCCGAACCGCACATGAATCACCGGCGCATGGAGTGCGGGCGTGGCAAGGGACTCGGCGGATCGTCGCTCATCAACGGCATGTGCTACATACGCGGCAATGCGCTCGATTACGACGGGTGGGCCGAAAACAAAGGGCTCGAGCGCTGGACGTATCTCGACTGCCTGCCCTACTTCAAGAAGGCCGAGACGCGCGACATCGGACCGAACGCCTATCACGGCGGCGATGGCCCCGTGCATGTCACGACGAGCAAGCCCGGCAACAATCCGCTGTTTGGCGCGATGGTCGAAGCCGGTGCGCAGGCAGGCTTCGCGCGCACCGACGACTTGAACGGCTACCGGCAAGAAGGCTTCGGGCCGATGGACCGCACGGTGACGGCACGCGGACGCCGCGCCAGTACCGCGCGCGGCTACCTTGACGAGGCGCGGCAGCGGCCGAACCTCACCATCGTCACGCATGCGCACACCGATCGCGTGCTGTTCTCCGGCACGCGCGCGATCGGCGTCGCGTACCTGCATCGCGATGCGCAAGTGACGGCCCACGCGCGCCGCGAGGTGCTTGTGTGCGGGGGCGCGATCGCATCGCCGCTGATTTTGCAGCGCTCCGGCGTCGGACCGGGCGAATGGCTGCGCGAGTTGCGGATTCCGCTTGTGCTCGATCTGCCGGGCGTGGGCCGCAATCTGCAAGACCACCTCGAGATGTACATCCAGTACGAATGCAAGGAGCCGGTGTCTCTTTACCCCGCGCTGAAATGGCGCAACCGGCCCGCGATCGGGCTCGAGTGGCTCGTCAAAGGCACGGGCATCGGCGCGAGCAATCAATTCGAGGCCGGCGGCTTCATTCGCGCGCGCGATGACGATCCGTGGCCGAACATTCAGTACCACTTTCTGCCGATTGCGATCAATTACAACGGTTCGAACGCCATCGACATGCATGGCTTTCAAGCGCACGTCGGCTCGATGCGCTCGCCAAGCCGGGGGCGCGTCAAGCTGCGCTCGCGCGATCCTCGCGTGCATCCGAGCATCCTGTTCAACTACATGGCCGAGCCGCTTGATTGGTACGAGTTTCGCGACGCTATTCGCATCACGCGCGAAATTATCAGCCAGCGCGCGCTCGATCGATATCGCGGACGCGAGCTAAGCCCCGGCTTCAATGTGAAAAGCGATGCCGAGCTCGATGCATTCGTACGCGAGCGCGCCGAGACGGCTTTTCACCCGTCGTGCTCGTGTGCGATGGGATATCACGAGATGGCAGTGGTCGATGCCGAAGGACGCGTGCATGGCATCGAGGGCCTGCGCGTGGTCGATGCGTCGATCATGCCGCGCATCACCACGGGCAATCTCAACGCGCCGACCATCATGCTCGCCGAAAAAATCGCCGACCGCATTCGCGGCCGTGAACCGTTGCCTCGCGAGGCAGTGCCTTATTTTGTTGCGGGTGGCGCGCCGGCGCGGGCGGGTTCTTATGTCCACGGGGCGGGGACGAAGTCGATGACGAAGTCGTCGAAATCGGCGAATCCGTCCGCCGCTGGTTTGACGCGCGGCTGGCGCAGTGAATGCCTTTGACCCGGCAGCGCCTTAGCGGGCCGCGTCTCCGAAGCGGTATTCGTGCGTCAATTCGTCGAGCTTCGCCTTCAGCGCGTCATCGAGCTTCACATCGGCTGCCGCGAGCGTATCCGTCAATTGCTCGGGCCGGCTTGCGCCGATGATCGCCGACGTGATCGCGGGATGCGCGAGCACCCATGCGACCGCCGCCGTCGGAAGCGGCAAGCCGGCGCCGCTCACCGCCGTGCGCACTGCCTCGATCGTATTGAATTCGCGTTCGTGCCAATAGCGCTCCTGATACATCCCGCCAGCCGTGCCCACGGTAAATCGGCCTTCAGGTGGCGGCGCATCGCGCCGGTGTTTGCCCGTCAGCAGCCCGCCGGCAAGCGGGTTGTATGGGATCACGGCCAACCGATCTTCCTCGGCAAGCGGCAAAAGCTCGCGCTCGATCTGGCGAAACAGCAGGTTGTAGCGCGGCTGGATCGAAACGAAGCGCGCGACGCCAAGCGCATCGGCGCGCCCAAGCGCCTTCGCAATCCGGTACGCGAGGAAATTCGACACGCCGATATAGCGCACGCGCCCCGAGCGCACGATCGTATCGAGCGCCTCGAGCGTTTCGTCGAGCGGCGTTTCGCGGTCGTCGGAATGCAGTTGATAGAGGTCGACGTAATCGGTGCCGAGGCGCCGCAACGACGCATCGATCGCATCGAGCAAGTGCTTGCGCGATGCGCCCTGATCCCAGGCGGATGGGCCCACCTTGCCGACGGCTTTCGTCGCCAGGATGAAACGTTCGCGCTTGCCCTTCAGCCAGCGGCCGACGATTTCCTCGGTCTGCCCCACGCGGGACAAATCGCCCCCAAGGGGATACACATCGGCCGTATCGATGAACGTCACGCCGGCGTCGGCCGCCGTATCCATGATGCGGCCTGACGTGGCTTCGTCGGTCTGAAAGCCGAACGTCATCGTTCCAAGACACAGGCGCGAGACAGTCAGGCCGGTGGGACCAAGCTTGCGGTACTCCATGAGGTTTCCTCCGACGTTCGATGCGGCACTTTGCATGGGACTCGATTAAGCGCTAAAGCGCAAAGTCGGGTCGACATGCCGCGGCCGCGAAGCTCAAAGGATACCGCGATGCACATGGCGTAAAGTCCGACGTGGTCGTACCCCGCCGGTGCGGCTTCAGGACAAGAGCGGCGCGGCGGCGTCGAGCATGATGCGGCAGGCGTAGTCCGCGAAGCTGCGGCGCACGAAGACACTGCCGCCAAAGCGCCCGCGCTCGCGCGCCTGCAGGCGCTTGAACGAAGATTCGCGACGAAAAAACACAAATGCGGTGCGACTCGATCGGCGACGCTCGAGTTGCACCGTGCCTTGCCTCTGAACCCTTTCATCGCATGAACGCTGTCGATCCGTCACTGCTCGGCTCCGCCGCGCCCAAGGCACGCATCCGCTTCGGCATCGTCTTGCTGCCGAATTTCACGTTGACCGCGTTTTCGGGTTTCGTCGACATGCTGCGGCTCTCCGCCGACGACAGCGACTACAGCAAGCCCGTGCGCTGCGCCTGGAGCGTCGTGGGCAAGACGCTCGCGCCCGTGCGCGCAAGCTGCGGCATTCAGATCACGCCGTGGGAAACGTTCGATGAAGCGGAACCCTTCGACTATGTCGTCGTGGTGGGCGGCCTGCTGCACTCGGGGCCGCAAGCCGACGACGAAACGCTCGAGTTCATGCGCCAGGCCGCGCGTGGCAACGCGACACTCGTCGGCATCTGCACCGGCGTGTTCGCGCTGATGCGCGCCGGCGTGCTCGACGGCCACCGCGTCTGCGTGAGCTGGTTTCACTACTGGGATTTCATCGAACGATTTCCCGCCGTCAACGCCGATGCGCTTGTCGCCGACCGGCTTTTCGTCATCGATCGCCGCCGCATCACCTGCTCGGGCGGCCGCGCCTCGATCGACGTGGCCGCAGCCATTCTGCTTCGCCATCTCGACCATGCGACCGTGCAAAAAGCTCTACGCATCCTGCTCGTCGGCGAAATGCAGAAGGGCAACGCGCCGCAGCCCCATCCGCCCGGCCTCGAGCCGGCAACGCATCCGAAGGTCAAACGCGCCATTCTGCTGATGGAGCAGCATGTCGGGCGCGCGCTGCCGCTGGAGGAGTTGGCCTGCAAGCTCGATTTGTCGCCTCGACAGCTCGAGCGGCTCTTCAAGGCGCAGACCGGCAAGAGTCCGCAGACATTCGCCAAGCACGTGCGCCTGCGCACCGCTCGCTGGCTCCTGACAAGCTCGGATCGCACCGTGGCCGATATCGCCTCGAGTTGCGGCTTTTCCGACGCGTCGCATCTGGGACGGGAGTTCCGCAAGCAGTTCGGCATGCCACCGGTGACGTTTCGCGAGCGACAGGCGGGCGCTGGCCGGGAGGACGAGACCGCGCTCGTCGAAAACGCCGCGCAGTACATGCCGGCCGTTTGAGCCAAGCCACATTCAGAATTTGGGCCGCTGGAAGGCCGCGGAAGCCGTAGCCGCGCGCATCCGGTCGGCACACGCGGTCGATAGGCCGTTCGGATGATTTCCGGGGATTGGAATTTGGTGTATTCTTTCCACAGAAATGGAGATTTCTGTGAAAGCGCTCAACTCCCCTGCCGAACCCGAACCGGGCGTCACGCTGTCGAAAGCCGTGGTTCGCGTCGCCGCCGCATTGAAAATCAGTCAGTCAGTATTGGCCGACGTACTGGGCGTAAGTGCCCCCACGGCCTCGCGGCTCGTGGCCGGCACGTACCGGCTCGATGCTTCCCGCCGCAAGGAGTGGGAGCTGGCGTTGCTGTTCGTGCGCCTCTTTCGTTCGCTCGATGCCGTTGTCGGCTCCGAAGAAAAGGCCCAACTGTGGATCTCGAGCGAAAACCTCGCGCTCAACGCGCGTCCCGTCGATCTGATCCGTTCCGCGCAAGGATTGGTAAATGTCGTTCAGTACCTGGACCTCTACCGCGGTCGCCTCTGAGGCGCGGCGGTGCGCCGAGAAACCCTGGCGGGCCGTGGAGGCGCAATATCGCGCGGTGACGATGTCGCTCGTCGACAGCCTCGCCGAACAGGCGCAGCTCGAAGCGCTCATCGAAACGTCGAAGCCGCCCATTCCGGCGCAAGCGCTCGGTCTGCACTGGTTGCTGTTCACGCCGTTTCGCTACCCCACGTCGCAGTACGGCTCGCGATTTCGCCGGCCCTTCGAGCCCGGTGTTTTCTACGCGGCCCATAGGCGTCGCACGGCCTGCGCCGAGCTCGGTTACTGGCGCTGGCGATTCTTGAGCGAAGCGCCTGCGCTCGGCACGCTCGACTCGTTGCCGCAAACACTTTTTCAGGTCGCGATCGAGGGCAGTGCCGCCGACGTGCGCAAGGAAGCTTTTTCGGGCTACCGCGCACAGTTTGAAGATCGGCGCAATTACGCCTACTGCCAGGCGTTCGCGAACGCCGCGCGCGAAGCGAAAATCGAGGCAATCGTCTATCGGTCGGTGCGCGATCCGCTTGCGGGCGGCTGCCTTGCGGTGCTTTCGCCATCCGCGTTCGCCAAGCCGGCGCCGATCGCGCAGGAATCGTGGACGATGTCGGTCACGGCCGATCGGGTGTTCTGGCAAAAAAGCGATGTGCTCTCGCCGGAAGATTTCGAGTTCGAGGCGGGTCTTTGGTCTTGATGCGCTCGTCTGCGCTTGCGTATTCAGCTAAAGCCCGCTCACTGCACGCCGATATGCGCCTTCACCGCGGATAGGCCGTCCTTGCCGTCGAGCGTCGTCACCCTCGCGAGCCATTTGTCGAGCACCTCCGGGTGAGTCTTCAGCCAATCGGCCGCTGCCTTGTTCGGATCTTCCTTGTCCATGATCGGGATCATCACGTGGTTCTCGATGTCGGTCGTGAACTGCAAGTTCGAAACGAGCCTCGCCGCGTTCGGACAGCGCGCCGCATAGTCGGGTGGCATCGCCGTCAAGACTTTCGCTTCACCGTAGTTCGGCCCGAATACCTCGTCGCCGCCGGCCAGAAAATCGATCTTCATCTGAACGTTCATCGGATGCGGTTCCCACCCGAGGAACACCACCCACTTCTTCGCGCGGATCGCCCGCTTCACTTGCACCAACATGCCGGCTTCGCTTGATTCGACAAGCTTGAATTTGCCCAAGCCGAACTGATTGCCGTCGATCATTTTCCTGATCAAGGCATTGCCAT
>DASZGN010000392.1:0-1842 GCA_035938775.1 Trinickia sp. | reverse complement strand
GCGCAAGCGATTCGCGCGTGCGCTTTCTCGTCATCTCCACGAGCCCAAGTTGTGAGAATCCGTTGACGGTTGCGCGCGTGCGGTCGCGCGCGAGCGCCTTCTTCAGCTCGCCGAGCACGGCATCGCGATGCTCGGCGTTCTCCATGTCGATGAAGTCGATGATGATGATGCCGCCCAGGTTGCGCAGCCGCAACTGCCGAGCGATCGTGTGGGCGGCTTCGAGATTTGTCTTGAAGATCGTGTCGTCGAAATTGCGTGCGCCAACGTAGCCACCCGTGTTCACGTCGATTGTCGTCATCGCCTCGGTCTGATCGATCATCAGATAACCGCCCGACTTCAGATCGACGCGGCGCGACAGTGCCCGCTGTATCTCGGCCTCGATGTTGTAGAGGTCGAAGAGCGGCCGCTCGCCCGTGTAGTGGTGCAGCTTCGCGCTCACGGCCGGCGTGAACTCGGCGGCGAACTCGGCGAGCATCTGATACGTCTCGCGCGAATCGACCTGAATGCGCGTCGTATCGTCGTTGACGAAATCGCGCAACACCCGGTGCGCCAGATTCAGATCCTGATAAAGCAGGCTCGTCGGCGGCATGCGCTGGGCTTGCGCGACGACGGTTGCCCACGTCTTGCGCAAATAGGCGACGTCGGCGGCGAGCTCTTCACTCGTCGCGTCCTCGGCGATCGTGCGCACGATGTAGCCGCCTTTCTCGTCGGCGGGCAGCACCGCGGTGAGGCGCGCGCGAATCGCCTCGCGCTCGGCCTCGCTCTCGATCTTCTGCGAAATGCCGATGTGCGGCTCCTGCGGCAGATACACGAGCGTGCGCCCCGCAATGCTCACCTGCGTCGAGAGTCGCGCGCCCTTCGTGCCGATCGGGTCCTTGATGACCTGCACGGTGAGCGTCTGTCCTTCGAACACCGTCTTCTCGATCGGCAACGGCGTGCTCGCATGCTCGCCCGCGATACGCGGATGCCAGATGTCGGCGACGTGCAAGAACGCCGCCCGCTCGAGCCCGGTGTCGATGAACGCCGATTGCATGCCGGGCAGCACGCGCACCACTTTGCCGAGATAGACGTTGCCCACGCGGCCGCGCGAAACCGTGCGCTCGACGTGCAGCTCCTGCACCGCGCCTTGCTGGATCAGCGCGACGCGTGTTTCCTGCGGAGTGACATTGATCAGGATTTCTTCGTTCATGTCTGCCTTGGAAACCGCTTTAGAAGTCGACCCGCGCCGCGCGCAACAACGCCGCGGTCTCAAATAGGGGCAGACCCATGATACCGGAATAGGACCCGTCGATCCGCTCGATGAACTCCGCCGCGCGGCCCTGGATGCCGTACGCGCCGGCCTTGCCGAGCGGCTCGCCTGTCATCGCATAGCGGCGCAACGCCTCGAGCGGCGCCGCGACGAAGCGCACTGTAGAGCGCGACAGCGCTGGCCGCAGGCGCTCGCCGTTGCCGCCGACGACAGCCAGCGCGGTGAGCACTTCGTGCTCGCGGCCGGCGAGCCGGGTGAGCATCGCGAGTGCATGTTCGGTGTCGGTGGGCTTGCCGAGGATCGCCCCGTCGATCGAGACGGTTGTGTCCGCAACGAGAACCGGCGCCGCGGCGTGCCCACCCGCGACGAGCCGTGCGCGCGCCGCTTCGGCTTTGGCGAGGCACACGCGCTCCACGTACGCCGCGGCTGGCTCGCCTGCGAGCTCGGCTTCGAGCGCTTCGGCATCCTCGTCGGGGCGCGGCAGCAGGAGCTCGAAGCGCACGCCGAGCTGCGCGAGCAGTTCCTGTCGGCGCGGGCTTTGTGAAGCGAGGTAGACGAACGGGTAGGGCGAGGGGGCGGGCGTCGGATGAGGC
>DASZGN010000391.1:0-30678 GCA_035938775.1 Trinickia sp. | reverse complement strand
CGACTCGGCATCCTTGCTCTGCACCTGGGCCAACAGTTGATCGATCAGTTCATCCGGAAACAGCTTCGGCGCGCTCGGTTTCTTGCTCTTCTTGGTCATGCTTGTTGTTTCGGTCATAAGGGCGTTCTTTTCGATATCGTCCCATGACCTCAACACACAAGAATTCTGACAGGCTCGGCATCATGCAGCTCCTTTTTCATATCGACGCTTCGCGCGAGTCTCGATCGCTTGCTGCCAATCAAAGCCGCGCCGCTTGCCTTGGCGCTCGCCCGGCTCCGTTTCGCTCCGCGCCCTAGCGCGCGTCCATCACCCTCGCCACAACAACCAGAAAGTGCTCGATGTCGGGCGTGCTCATGCCCGCATCCTTCGCGGCATCATCCCATTGGCGCAGCCGCACCGCATCGCGCGCATAGGGCTTCTCGATAAACGCCTCGGCCGCTTGCGGCTCGAACACGCCGCCTTGCAACTGCAGACTGCGCTTGGAATCGGCCGACAAGCGAGCGTAATACCCTTCATCCACCGCGCACAAGTATCGTTTCGCATCGACGTGCAAGCGAATCGGCTCGAGCACGCTGTCGGGCAATACCGGCCGCAAAAAGGGAAGCGCGAAGTACTGGTGCATATCGTCGATGCCGCGCGCGCTCGGCGTCTCGCCCTGCATGTTGAGCAAGTGCCCTAGGTCGTGCAGGAACGCCGCGGCAACGAGTGCGTCGCTCGCACCATGTTGCTCCGCCAACACCGCGCTTTGCAACGCATGCTCGAGTTGCGTCACCGGCTCGCCGCTGTATGCGATGCCGCCATGCTGTCGAAACAACTCGCGAATGTCGTCGATACTCAATGCCATGCCGGTCACTCCCAGGGCAGCGAAAACGTCTTCAAGTGCGTAAAGCTCTTCATCGCCTCTTGCACGCCTTCCTTGTACCCCAGGCCCGAATCCTTGATGCCGCCGAACGGCGTCAGCTCGATGCGATAGCCCGGCACTTCCCATACGTTCACCGTGCCCACATGCAGCTCGTTCACAAAGCGCGTAATGGCATCCTGCCGATTCGTGCAAACACCCGACGACAAGCCGAACGGCGTCCCGTTGCTGAGCGCGATCGCGTCGTCCAGCGTATCGAATGCAATGATCGGCGACACCGGCCCGAAGGTCTCTTCGCGCACGAGCGTCATCGACGGTTCGACTCGGTCCACGACCGTCGGCGAATAAAGCGCGCCATCGCGCCGGTTGCCCGCGAGCAGCCGCGCGCCTTGCGCAATCGCTTCGTTCACGCGCGCTTCGAACAATTTCGCCGCCGCTTCGTCGATGACAGTGCCCATCTGATTCACGGAATCGAACGGGTCGCCGTACGTCCATGCGCGCGTTTTTTCCACCACGCACTCGGTGAAGCGCGCAGCGATGCTTCGCTGCACGAGCATGCGCTTCACCGCTGTGCAGCGCTGCCCCGAGTTCTTGTAAGACCCCTGCACGGCGAGCGCAGCCGCGCGTTCCACATCGGCATCTTCCAGCACGATCAGCGGATCGTTGCCGCCAAGCTCGAGCACGGTGCGTCGATAGCCGGCCTTCGCCGCGATGTGTTTGCCGATGGCCACGCCGCCGGTAAACGTCACGAGCTCGGCGAGCGGGTGCGTGATGAGCTCTTCGGCAATCTCGCGCGGGTCGCCCGTCAGCACCTGAAGCATCGGCGCGGGCAATCCCGCTTCGTAAAGCAAATCGGCAAGCCACAATGCCGATAGCGGCACCTTCTCCGAGGGCTTCAGCACCACGCGATTGTTCGTCGCAATCGCGGGCGCCACCTTGTGCGCAACCTGGTTCATCGGATGGTTGAACGGCGTGATCGCGACGATCACCCCCGCGAGCGGTTCGCGCTGCGTGAATACGCGGCGGCGCTTGCCGTGAGGCGTGAGATCGCACGAGAAACTTTGACCGTCGTCGCGCAGCGCTTCGATCGATGCGAACTTCAAAACGTCGGCGACGCGTCCGATCTCATAGCGCGAATCCTGCTTCGACAGCCCCGACTCGAGCGTGATGAGATCCGACGCGGCCTCGACGCGTTCACGCAGCAACATGGCTGCGCGCTCGAGTATCTGCGAGCGCTCGTAGCGCGAGAGCGTCGGCTGGTACGCGGCCGCATAGTCGAACGCGTCGCGCACGTCGCTCACGCTCGCGAGCGGCACCGTGCCCACACGCAGGCCGCTGTAGGGATCGAAGACGTCGAGCGTGCGCGCCCGCATCACGCGTTCGCCCCGCAAGCGCAGCGCCTCGGTGCGAAACGCGGCGTGGTCGCGGCACGGCAAGCTTAGGTCGGCATGCATAGTCATGATCCGCTCACATGGTTCAGCGCGATATCGAAGATATCGAAGTTGCGCAGACGCCGGTCGCCATAGAGGTGCTCGATGCCTTGCACGCGCCGGTTGAGCACGAGCGGCACCGTCTGCTCGGATATCCCGCCATGCGAGCGCAGCGGCACGGTCAGCCCGGACAAATCGTGCTCTTCGCGGCGCGTGCCGAGCACCACGTCGCGCCGCCCGATGACAACGATGTCGCCAATGCGATCGCGTGGCAGCTCGAAGCGCGCGCTCGCCGATGCGTTGTCGAGCGCGAGCTCGATACCGTCTAGCCCGCCAATGCGTTCGATCATCGACGCGGCATCGATGCCGGTCGGCAGATAGACCGTCGCGAACGATCCAAGCGCACCGTGATGCACAACATAGGGATCGGTGATCGGCAGAATCACACGCGCCGCGCGCGCGCCAAGCCATTCGTCGAGCACGTCTTGCAGATAGATCACGTTAGGCTCGCCGGTGCGCGCATCATGCTTCGCGTTCATGCCATGGTCGGCCGTGAGGCCGATGGTCCAGCCGAGCGCATCGAGCCGCGCAAGGTAGCCGTCCATCATCGCGTAGAACGCATTCGCGCCCTCGCTGCCCGGTGCGCATTTGTGCTGTACGTAGTCGGTCGTCGACAGGTACATCAGGTCGACATTGCCGCGCTCGGCGAGCCGCACGCCCGCAGCGAACACGAACTCGGAGAGCGCCGCGCTGTAAACATCGGGGAGAGGCATGCCGACCAGCTCCAGCGCATCGGCGATGCCGTTGTCTTCGAGCGTCACGACGTCCGCTTTCTCGGCCGAGAAGCAGATGCCCTTCATCTGCCATCCGAGCAGACGCCGCAGTTTGTCCTTGGCGGTCACGACGGCCACGCGCGCCCCCGCGTTCGCCGCGGCCGCGAGAATCGTGCCGGCGCGCAGATAGGCGGGGTCGTTCATCATCACCGCCGCGCCTTCGCCCTTGTTCGCGTGCGGGTCCCAGAAGTAGTTGCCGCAGATGCCATGCACCGCGGGCGGCACGCCGCACACGATCGACAGGTTGTTAGGGTTCGTGAACGACGGAATGACGCAATCGGCGCGCGCGGCCGTGCCTTCGCGCAGCATCCGGCCGATGAACGGCGCGACGCCCGCCGCGACCGCCTGCTCGAGGTAGTCCCACTCGCAACCGTCGACGCACACCACCGCCACCGGCTTCGAAGCGAGTTGCGCCGTGCGGTATCCGCGGCCGTTCACGTCGATGGCGGCGGCGTCGATACCACGCTCCATCGAACCGTCGGTGTCGGCGTTTTCCTTCGTCTCGTTCATGCGTTCCTCGATGAGGCCAAGGCGCGACGCGCGTTGCCCCAAATTGAATCGGTTGACATATTTTCGGTCAAATCACCAATTTTTGCCACATCGGCGGGCGCGGCGGCGGCGTCAATGCCCACATTGCGCTCCCCCGCGCGGTCGGCTTTAAGTCCTCTAGTCGGCGCGACGGCGTGGCGCGCGAGCCGCGATCAGCGACAGCGCGGCGAGCGACGCAATCAAAAGCACCAGCGAAAGCGCGGACGCCGGCAGGTAATACCCGCGCTCGACCTCACCGACGACGACGATCGGCACCGTTGCGAAGCCAGGCGGATAGACAGTGAGCGTCGCGCCCAATTCGCCGAGCGAGAGCGCGAAGCCGAGCGCGAGGCTCGCGCGCAATGCCGGCACGAGCTGCGGCAACACGACTCGGCGCAAGACCATCGCGGGCGGCGCACCGAGGCTTGCGGCCGCTTCGCGCAGCACGGTCAGCTCGGGACACAGCGCGGCGGCGGCGCACCGATAGCAAAACGGCAAGACGAGCGCGAGCTGCACGAGCACGACGATCGCGGCCGAGCTCGAAAGATCGAGCGGCGCCCTGTGATACGCAATCAACACCGCGAGACCGAGCACGACGCTCGGCACGCCGTTGGGCATCATCGCGAGCATGTCGACGAAGGCGCCGAGGCCGCGCCGATCCCGTCCTTCGAGCGCAAGCGCGAGCCATAGCCCCAGCGCGGTGCCGAGTACCGAGACGCCGAAGCCGACCCCGAGACTCGTCGCGAGCGCATCGAAATCGCTCGAGCCAAGCCGCTCGAACCAGCGCAGGCTGAAGCCATCGGGCAGGATCGTGCCGGACCAGTGCGCGGCGACGCTCGACAGCGCCACTACGATCACCGGCAACACGAAAAGCCAAAAGCAAATGAGCGCGGCGAGCGCGAGCGCGATACGGCTGGCGAAACGCGCGAAGCGGCTCCCCGGCACACGATGTGAACCGTGAGCGGAAGGCGGCTGCGGCGTCGATGCCGGCACTACGCTGCGCCCCAAATCATCGGCCATGAAGAGCCCCTCGCATTCCGCGTCGGTTGACCCGGCGATACAGCGCATAAAGCGATAGCGATATCGCGAGCATCACGACGGCGCCGGCCGCCGCGCTCGGTAGATCGAGATCGACGGTCGCCGAGCTATAGATCGCGACGGGCAGCGTGACGAGATGCGCGCTACCGAGCACGAGCAAAATGCCGAACTCGTTGACTGTCAGCAAGAAGCACAAAATCGTGCCCGCGGCGATGCCGGGCCAGGCGAGCGGCAAGATCACGCGCGCGGCCACCATCGCACTGCTCGCGCCGAGGCTTCTCGCCGCTTCGACGAGCCGCATGTCGATGAGTGCGAATGAGGCCAGCGTCGGGCGCACGACGAACGGCGCATAGAACACGGCTTCGGCGAGTATCACGCCGCCCGTGCCGAACAGGAAGTTGAGCGGCGGCGCATCGAGATGAAAGAGCCGTTGCAGGGCGATGCTCACGGAACCCTGCGAACCGTAGAGAAAGATCAACGTGAACGCGACGAGAAACGACGGAAACGCGACGAAAAGTTCGAGAAAGCGCGTGACGAGCCGAGCTCCCGGAAACGGCCTGAAATGCAGCAGCGCCGCGATCGCGACGCCCAGCACGGACGCGATGCCGGCGCTCGCGAACAAGATCGAGAGGGTCGTGCCGATCACGCCGCGCGCATCGGGGTTCTCGAAAAACGCTCTGTAAGCATGAAAATCGAAGCCACCATGCGCGCCGGTGAGACTCACGAGCACCAGCCGCACCAGCGGATAAGCGACGAGCGGCCCAAGCACGGCCACGACGATGAAGACGAGATGCGCTTGCGCGAAGCGCTCGCGGCGCCGCGCGGCTGCCGCATGCGAGAAGGCATCGCCGATTGCGAGGTTCGACGGGGCACGCGCGTTGCTCGCCGGCCGCATCGCTTCGTTGGACGCCGCGTCTTCGTCAGGGGCGGACCAAAACGACATCGTCTGCCTCGTAATGCAGTGAGACCCGTGCACCCTTTTGCGGCGTCATGCCGAGGCCGCGCTGCGTCGTGACGAGCACGGGCTCCTCGGGCATCGCATCGAGCACCACCGACACCGACAGCACCGAGCCATACCAGTCGACCGAAGCGATCACGCCATGCAGATGTCCCTCGCCGAGCGGCGCAAGGCGCAGGCTTTCAGGTCGCAAGCACGCGAGGCGCTCGCGTTCGAGATAGCGCGAGTCGTCGATGGCGAACGCGACGCGCGGCGGCAACAGGTTCGCCGCGCCGACATAGCGTGCGACGAACGCGTCGTTGGGCGAGTCGTACAACTGCTGCGGCGTGCCGAGCTGCGCAATGCGGCCATCGCGCATGAGCAGCGTTCGATCGGACAGCACGAGGGCATCGTCCTGATCGTGTGTGACGCAAACGATCGTGAGATTGGGCAAGCGCTCATGGAGCGCCTTGATTTCGGAGCGCACCGAGGCGCGCAGATTCGCATCGAGCGCCGAAAGCGGCTCGTCGAGCAGCAGGACGTCGGGCTCGATCACGAGCGCGCGAGCGAGCGCCACACGTTGCTGCATGCCGCCCGAGAGCTGCGCGGGCATGACGTGCCCCGCGTCGCCGAGTTGCACGAGCTTGAGCGCTTCGGTCACGCGCCGCGCGATTTCGCTGGAGGAAACCTTTCGCGCGCGCAGGCCGAACGCCACGTTCTCAAACACGGACAGATGCGGAAAGAGCGCATAGCTTTGGAACAGCAAGCCGAGATTGCGCTTGTGCGGCGGCACGTGCGTGAGCTCGCGGCCGGCCACGGTGAGCCGGCCGGTGAGGCCGTCGGCTTCGATGAACCCGGCGATGAAGCGCAAGAGCGTGGTCTTGCCGCAGCCGCTGCGGCCGAGCACGGTCATGAGCTCGCCGCGCGCGATGGTGAGCGACAGATCGTCGAGCACGGTACGCGCGCCGAAGCGCACGTTCAGATGCTCGATCGCCACGCCGCCCGGCTCGCCCGCATCCGCTTCGCCGAGCGCGTGGGGGGCCGCGTCGAGCGGGCCGCCACGGACCACGCTTGCGATATTCACCGGGTTCATCCTCCCATCGACCTCGGGTTGCAAAGACCGCCGTTCGTTGAAGCGCTTGGCTTACTGCTTCGGCTTCACGACTTCGGTTTCCTTGCCCGAGTCGCCGATGACGTCCTTCTTCCAGCGCGCGGTCCACTCGGCCTTCTTCGCCATCACTTGGGTCCAATCCACCGGCATCAGCTTCACACCCGCGATCGCCTGCTTGACGGCATCGCCGTTCTTGCCGGAGAGCTTCACGTCGGTACGGCCGGGAATGCCGAAGATGTCGGGCACCTTCGCCTGCACGTCCGTCGACATCAGATAGTCGATGAGCTTCTTGCCTTCAGCCTGATTCGGGCCGTTCTTCACGAGACCGATCGCGTAGGGCAGCTGGAACGTCGTCGGCTGGCCGCCGGCCTTCGCCGCGAGGAAGACGGGCTTGAGCGTCAGGCCGCCGTTCGCGGCGTCGTCGAGGTCCATCTGCAGGTCGCCGTTGGCAACCGAGATCTCGTTGCGCGAGAGCAGCACGTCGAGGTAGCCCGTGCCCTTCGTATGGAACTTCGCGCTCTGTTCGAGCTTCTTCAGGTAGTCGAACGCCTTGTCCTCACCCATCAGCGAAGTCGTCAGAATGATGACGGCCATGCCGTCGCCAGCCGTCGCCGGATTCGAGTACGCGACTTTGCCGCTGTAGTCGGGGTGAAGCAGATCGGCGAACGTCTTCGGCTGGTTCTTGACCACTTGGGGGTTGATCGCGAACGAGAAGTAGTTGTTGACGAACGTCGCCCAGGCGCCGTTCGACGCCTTCGCGATGGCGGGCACGTTCTTGTAGTTCACGCTCGCGTACGGCTGCAGCAGGCCGCTTTGGTCGGCTTGCTGAATGAACGGCGGCAGCGTGACGATGACGTCGGCCTTCGGCGAATCCTTTTCGATCGTCGCGCGGTTCACGACTTCGCCGCTGCCGGCCGTGACGATGTTCACCTTCACGCCTTCCTTCTTCTCGAAAGCGGGCAGCACGTCCTTGTACAGATTTTCGAGCCCGTCGGCGGTGTAGAGCACGACGGCGTCGGCCGCATGGGCGGGAATCGCGAGCCCCTCGAAGAGGACGGCCGCGGTGAGCGCCGCGAGCGTGCGGGCGATGCCGGCACTCGCGCGATGGGAATGCTTCATTGTCATGTCGATCTCCGAACGTTCTGGGAAAAACCCGGTAGAAACCCGTGATGGTGGCTTGCCGAGCCGCAGTTGCGAGTGCCGCCGGCCAAGTGTCGCGGGGCGCGCAGCGAATTGCCCGGCGAGTGCGCAATGCCATGCGCGGAAATGCCGATTCGATCATCCGCGGCGCCGCGCTTTGCGCTTTGCGTTTCGGGCTTTGCGCTTGCGTCACCCCTCGCCTCGATGGGCATCACAAGAATCACAAGGTTTGGTGACAATCCGATGACGACACCGACGATTTACATAAATTGACACAATTTGCCACTAAACTGCACGCCTACGATCTGCCGCGAGTAGCGCGGATCGCCCCCACCTGACAGACGGAGGCTGCACCATGCTGAAAGACGACCCCATCCTGCTGACGCCGGGGCCGCTCACCACTTCGCCGGACACGCGGCAAGCGATGCTGCGCGACTGGGGCTCATGGGATGCCGCGTTCAATCGTCTGACGTCGAGCGTGTGCGCCGATTTGATCGAGATTGCCCGCGGCGGAGACGAGTATGTCTGCGTGCCGATGCAAGGCAGCGGCACCTTCGCGGTGGAAGCGGCGCTCGGCACGCTGGTGCCGCGCAACGGCCGCGTGCTCGTGCCGATCAACGGCGCTTATTGCACGCGCATCGTGCGCATCTTGCAGCGCATGGGCATCGCTTATGTGGAGCTCCCGCTTGCCGAGGACGAACCCGTGACTGCCCGCGCGATCGAAGAGGCGTTCATGCGCGATGCGAGCATCACGCACGTTGCGCAGGTTCATCTCGAGACGAGCGCGGGCTTGCTGAATCCGCTCGACGACATTGCCGTGGTTTGCAAGCGGCACGACAAACGGCTGATCGTCGATGCGATGAGTTCGTTCGGCGCGCTGCTGATCGATCTGCGGGCGAGCGGCATCGACGCGCTGATCTCGGCGAGCGGCAAGTGCCTCGAAGGCGTGCCGGGGATGGGTTTTGTCATCGTGCGTCGTGCGCTGCTCGAGCAATGCGAGGGGCGTTCGCCGTCGCTTGCGCTCGATCTGCACGATCAATGGGTGTACATGCGCAAAACGGCGCAGTGGCGCTTCACGCCGCCGACGCATGTCGTCGCCGCATTGCGCCACGCGCTCGACCGCTTCGCAACGCTTGGCGGCCAGCCCGCGCGCGGCGAGCGCTATGCGCGCAATTGCGCGACGCTGATCGAAGGCATGAAGGCGCTCGGCTTCGAGCCGTTCTTGCCCGCGGCGGTGCAGGCGCCGATCATCGTGACGTTTCACGCGCCGCGGGATGCTGCATGGCGTTTCGCCGATTTCTATGAGGCGGTGCGCGAAGCGGGGTACATCCTCTATCCGGGCAAGCTCACGCAGGTCGAGACGTTTCGAGTGGGATGCATCGGCGCGGTCGATAGCGAGGATATGCGGCGCGCCGTCGAGGCAATCGGGCGCGCGGTGCAGACGCTGGGGATAGGGGTGTGTTGAATGGGGAAGGCGGGGTGAAGTCGCTTAGTGGCTTAGCGGCTTAGCGGCTTAGCGGCTTAGCGGCTTAGCGGCTTAGTGGCTTAGTGGCTTGGCGACTTAGCGGCTTAGCGGCTTAGCAGCTTAGCGGCTTGGGCTGAGAGCGGTCAGGGGCCGAAGCTGGAACGCATCTGAATGCCCCAGCGACCGTCAACGCAGGTCAACACATAAAGCGAGTCATATATGCCAATCACACTCCGGTCACTGCGAAACCGGGTGTAGCTAAGGGCGTAGTGTGCTTTTCTCGGATTGAATTGCACAAGCTCACGCTCACGCCACGTGCTGTATAACCAATCGTCCTCGTCACTAAGCTTCTGGAACAGGTCCATCGGATTACTGCCGGCAGCGTCATAGACCTTGATGGTGCCACCGGCGAAGCGAACGTGCGGAAAATGCATGCACGCATCCATGGCAGTGGCGTCATGCGCGTTCAGCGCTTCCATGAAGCGGTCGAGGACCTCGCGGCATGCGGCATCGATTTCCGTTCTCTCGTCTGACATGTCTCTATCGCCTCTGGTATTGGAATGCCCCACTTAAGCTGCTCAAGCTGCTCAAGCCGTAATGATCTTCGTCCCGTATGCCGCTATGGCCTTTCCGATCGCACGCGTCGGTGCACGCTCGGTCACGAGGTAGCGCGCATGCTGAAAGCTGTCGATGCGCACGGGCGTCACGCGCCCGAACTTCGAGTAGTCGGCTACCACCACGACAGTACTCGCCGCACGAAGCATGCGGCCGCGTACCTCGGCGGCGATGCGCGTGTAATCGGTGAGATAACCGTCCGCCGTAATGCCGCCCGCTCCGACGAACGCGAAGTCCGCGTGGTACTGCGCGAGCTGATGCACGGTGTCGATGCCCATCGCGGCGTCCTCGTTGTCGGCGAGCTCGCCGCCGAGCAGCGTCACGCGATTGTCGTTGCGCCGCCCAAGCTCGAGCGCGATGCGCAAGTCGTTCGTGTAGATGGATAGTCGATGGCGCCCCATGAGCGCGCGCGCGAGCGCAAGCGTTGTGCTGCCGGAGTCGATGATGACGGAAGCGCCGTCGGGCACGAGCTGCGCGGCGCGCTCGCCGATCGCGTGCTTGGCAGCGGCGTTTTCCGTTTCGCGCACATGGACGTCGGGCTCGTGCCGCTCGCTCGAAAGCGCACCGCCGTGCGTGGTGACGAGAAGGCCTCGGCGTGCCAGCGCATGCAGATCGCGGCGGACGGTTTCGCGAGAGACGTTCAGCTCGCGCACGAGCTCGGCGACGGAAAGCGCGCCGTCTTTCGCCACGCGCGAGAGGATGTATTGATGACGTTGTTCCGCAAGCATCGCGCTATGGGCGGCCGGCCGCGGCCGGTCTGGGATGGTCGAACCGGCCGTATTGTATTACGCGAAATGCGGAGCATGAGCGATATGCAGAGCATGAGCGATATGCGGAGCGATATAGCACATGAGCGGACATGCGGCGCATAACCAACGGGCGGCACTTGAACGCGTGGCGTCTCGCGTCACTTGCGGGTTCGCCGCGCACGTGGCACGAGAGGCACGATTGCGATCGAAACGCAAGTGCGCGATGCGCGGGCCGTCACCATGGCGTGTCGTTGCACACCGAGCGCGGCCCGCCGCCGGATTACTTCCCGCTCTTCTTAGGAATCTTCGCGCCAGATTTGCGCGCCTGGTTCAACGCAATCGCAACGGACTGCTTTTGCGATTTGCCATGCTTCATTTCGGTCTTCACGTTCTTAGAGATGTCCTGCCGGGATGTGCCTTTTTTCAGCGGCATGATGCTCTCCTTGTGCGCGCGTGGCGCTCGTCTCATCGACACATCTGCGAACTGCGCAGATGCACCGTTCGACGCAAGCAACGTCCATTCCCGAAAACACTTGCCTCGCGAACCGTCTCGCATCGGCTCGCGTAGAAGCGGCAACGCACGGAGCCGACGAAGCGGCAAATCGGCCCAGTCGAAGGCGATGCAGCGCGACGCCACGCGACCCAACGCGGCGCATCGAACGCGCCGCGCCCCGACTCATCCTTCGATGCGCCGCCTCGTCACGCCGAGCAGCGCGGCCATCGCATCGTGGGCTGCGTTGGCGTCATGCGAGCGGATCGCTTTCCACACGGCAGTGTGATCGGCGAGCGCGGCGTTGAACACGTCGGCGCGTTTCGCGTTCAGCCGCAGCTGCGCCTCGAGCGTGCGCTCGATGAGGGGCCCCAGCGGCATCAGCAACTCGTTGCTGCACGCCGCGAGGATGCTCAAGTGGAAGCGCAGATCGGCCCGCACCCACTCGTCGACATTGCGCGCGGACACCATCGCCGCGTGCGCATCGTCGAGCGTGCCGAGCGCATCTTCCGAACGCGCGCGCGCCGCGAGCGAGGCCGCATAAGGCTCGACCATTTCCCGCACCTCTTGCAGCTTCATCGCGAACGCGAGCGGCGGCGCGACGTGCGAGTACCACTCGAGCAAGTCAGCGTCGAGCAGGTTCCATGCGGCGCGCGGCCGCACGCGCGTGCCGACCTTCGGCCGCGATTCGACGAGCCCCTTCGAAGTCAGCGTACGCAACGCCTCACGCAGTACCGTGCGGCTCACGCCGAACGCCTGCATCAGTTCAGCCTCGCGCGGCAGCGTGGAGCGCGGCGCGTAGTCGCCGCGCAAGATGGCCGTCGCGAGCAAATGAGCGACACGCCCGTGCAGATCGCGCTGAATGATTGTTCTCCATGATGGTCGGAAGGGCCCGCCAAGATCGCCGGCAACGACCGCGATTATGCGGCATGCCGCGCGTTTCCCATGCGGGTGCCTTACCCAAGGCCGACCTATTAATACTATTAATACGACTAATCCAAAAATCCAAGTATGATGCGGTTTTGCGCCGCCGATTGCCGGTGCATTGTCGTCGCTGCCCGTTGCGCCCCCGCCCGCCGAAGAGGAATTGCGCCTTGAAGATCACCAAGCTCGAAACGTTCGTCGTTCCACCGCGCTGGCTCTTTCTGAAGATCGAGACCGACGAGGGCGTCATCGGCTGGGGCGAGCCCGTCGTCGAGGGGCGCGCGCACACGGTCGAGGCGGCTGTGCACGAGCTTGAGGACTACCTGCTCGGCAAAGACCCGCTTCTGATCGAGGATCACTGGCAGGTGATGTACCGCGCGGGCTTTTACCGCGGCGGCCCGATCACGATGAGCGCGATTGCCGGCGTCGATCAGGCGCTTTGGGACATCAAAGGCAAGCACCACGGCGTGCCCGTGCATGCGCTCCTCGGCGGCCAAGTACGCGATCGCATCAAGATTTATTCGTGGATCGGCGGCGACCGTCCGCACGATGTCGCGAACAATGCGCGCGCCGTCGTCGAGCGCGGCTTTAAGGCGCTCAAGATGAACGGCTCGGAGGAAGTCCAGATCGTCGACACCTTCGAGAAGGTCGAGCGCGTCATCGCCAACGTCGCGGCCGTGCGTGAGGCGGTCGGGCCGCACGTGGGCATCGGCGTCGATTTCCACGGGCGCATCCACAAACCGATGGCGAAGGTGCTCGCCAAGGAGCTCGATCCGTACAAGCTCCTTTTCATCGAAGAGCCGGTGCTCTCGGAGAACGTGGAGGCGCTGCGCGACATCGTCAACCAGACCAATACGCCGATCGCGCTCGGCGAGCGGCTCTACTCGCGCTGGGACTTCAAGCACATTCTCGCCGGCGGCTACGTCGACATCATCCAGCCCGACGCCTCGCACGCGGGCGGCATCACCGAATGCCGCAAGATCGCGTCGATGGCCGAGGCCTACGACGTCGGCCTCGCGCTGCATTGCCCGCTCGGGCCGATCGCGCTCGCCGCCTGCCTGCAACTCGATGCGGTGAGCTACAACGCGTTCATCCAGGAGCAAAGCCTCGGCATCCACTACAACCAGGGCAACGATCTGCTCGACTACCTGCGCAATCCCGAAGTCTTCAGGTACGAAGACGGCTTCGTCTCGATCCCGCAAGGGCCCGGGCTCGGCATCGACGTCGACGAGGCGAAGGTGCGCGAGCGCGCGAAGGTGGGCCACCGCTGGCGCAATCCGGTCTGGCGGCACGAGGATGGCAGCGTCGCCGAATGGTAAGCGCGCGGCGCGGACGCCCGGCAGGAAGCGACACGCGCCAAATCCGCCAACGCATCGACGTCTCATCGATGAGTCATTTCCGACAAGGCTGCGCCGCGCGTTACCCGCGCGACCGCGCTGGCCGTAACACGTAACGCCGGCCACGTAACGTTCCTCCGCCGGCGCCCTTCCGGAACCCCCGCCCCGCGCCGCTTCAGCCGGCACGCTCGTCAGCCAACCCTTATGGCATAAGGTTTAGAGCCCGCCGTAACGGCGACCGGCATGAGGCTGGCCCGTTCCTTGCATTCCTCCCCTAGCAAAACGACAAATCAGGGAGAAACCGCCATGGGGGAATATCTGCCGGACTACTTGATCCGCGAACAAATGGCGGTGGGCACGCTGGTCGTGTTCAGCGTGCTGCGCGTGCTTGCCGCGGCGCTCGCATATGGCCGCGGCTGGCATGTCGCATTGCTCGAAAAGTGCTTTCTCGGCGCGGCGCTGCTTTACTGCGCGCCGCAGCTCTTCGACCTGCTGACCCACGCGTACCTTGTCCGCGTGGCGTCGGCAGAGCTCGAAGGCAAGGTCGCCGGCTGCGCAATCGCGCTTTTTTGCTCGCCGATTCTCAGCCATAAGCTCGGCTACGAATGAGCGCGGGACTTGCCCTCGCGACGTGCGGCGCACGGTGAAGCGCCGCCCTTCCCTAAATCTGCCTGGTGCTTGAATCAATGCCCTTGACCCGCAAACGTATTCGCGTCGGCGATGTGCTGACGCTCAAATCCGGCAGCAAGCCGATGACCGCGATTTACGTCGGCCGCGTCGTCTTCGCGCCGGGCGTCTGGGTAACCTGCCAGTGGTGGGACGAGAACGGGGATGTCCAGCAGGAGTTGTTCCCTCAAACGGCGCTCGTGCACGCGGCACATGCGCGGCAGGGCGCACGCCGCGACGAGCGCGAACGAGCGCGCCCGGTTACGCTGTTGGGCCGCCTGGCGTCGGCCGTGCGGCGCTGGCTCGCGCTGCGGGCGGCACCGCGCTCCGCCTGATGAGGGCCCGCCGTATTCCGTTCCGCCTCGTTGCGGCGCTTGGCCGTGAGCGGCGAACCGCTCGACGGCGAAGAATCCGCGGTTCGTTTCACCTCTCCGCCCGGTTTCGACGCTTGGCCCGAGTGCGACGCCAGCGCCTGCCGAACGCGCGCGCTCATTGAGCGTCAGCGAATCGCGGCCTAGCCTGGCGCGCTGTTCGCGAGCACGGCGGCGGCGATGAAGATGCCGATCATCACGAGCGCCTCGAGATGCAGCACGTTGTTGAACGTGTGCGCGTCCATCGTCGATGCGGTACGGCGCAGCCGCGGCAGCGCCGATAGGCGATTGAGCCCGCCAAGCAGCACCGCAAGCAGCACGAGCGAGAGCTTGAGCGTCAGCACGTGTCCCCAACCGCTCGCCTGAAGCGGCGCCAACGTCCCGCCGAGCGCGCGCTCGGCATTGAGCGCGCCCGTCAGCACCACGACGCCGAACGCAATGAGCGAGGTCTTCGATAAGCGCCCGGCCACCCTGATCAGCGTGCCGCGCGTCGTCGATGCATCGAGTGCCGGCAGCACGGCGAGCCCACCGGCCAGCACGATGCCGCCCCAGACGGCGGTGGCGAAAACATGAATCGCATGGATGCCGACCGCGGCCGACCAGGGGCCGGCATCGCCCGCATGGCCGATCGAGGCCCTGCCCGCGGCGGCCACCGCGACGGCGACCCAAAACGCCGCCTGCCCGAACCGGCCGCCACTGCTCGCGATTGCTGCGAAGAAGAGCAGCACGGCACCGCCGAACGCAATGCACCAGGCCTGTCCCACATGTGTCTCGCGCAGCACCATCGGCACGAAACCGATCGCGGCGCGAAGCCCCGTGCCGCTCATCGACGCGGTCTGATAAAGCAGCCACCCGGCATAGGCAAGCACCAGCACGAGCGCCGCCGCGATGAGCGAGCCGCGCGCGCGCTGCCACGCCGTGTGCGATGGCGCACTGGACGGCAGCGCACCTTCCACGGCGAGCCACCGCTCGACAAGCGCCGAGCCGACGGCAATGGAGAAAGCGATGTTCGCGAGCGCCGCGAGCGCGATCCGTCCGATCGCGAGTCCGTGGTCGCTCATCGCACCCGCCACTCGGTCGCGTTCACGTTCACGTCCGAGTCAGGCGCGGGGCGTGGTGCGTTTGGATGCGAAGGCGTGGGCAGCGGCAAGGAGTCAAGCGAAGCGAAGATCTTCATCGAAAGGCAATCAGGATTCGAAGTGCAAGAGCGCAAAGAACGGAACGAGGGAAAGCGGAATGCACGGCGTCGTACGCGAACGGGGGCCCCGGACATTCGCAGGCGAGAGTGTACGCTGGGCACCCGCCCGCACGCGAGCCGCGTGCAACGCGTGTGAACGCGGAACAAGCAAGCCGCGCATAAGGCGGCAAATTGTCGCAGCGTCGCGTCCGGCTTGAATCGCGCCGCGTGGACTAAATGGCGGGTGTTCCCCATCGATGGTAGAATCCGGCGTCGCAGCACTCGGCCACTTTGCGCTGCAACACCTCGCATTGAAGAGTCAATACCAAAGTCATAGCGCCATACCGAGCCGATCGCAGTCCGGCAGGTCCCCGAATAAGATGGAGTTACGCGTGTCTTCCCGCCGCATTTTTCGTCCGCTGCTCGCCCTTCTGCTGATTGGCGGAGCGGGCGTATTCAGCGCTGCGCAAGCGCAGACTCAGCCCAAGGCCCCCGATACCATGGAAGCGCGCGTGCAAGGCTGCACGGCGTGCCACGGCAGCCACGGGCAGGGCACCGACAATGACTACTTCCCGCGTCTCGCGGGCAAGCCGGCCGAGTATCTGTACAACCAGTTGCAAAACTTCCGCGAAGGCCGGCGCAAGTATCCGCCGATGAACTACCTCGTCACGTACCTTTCGGACGACTACCTGCATCAGATCGCGACGTACTTCTCCCAGCAGCGCCCGCCGTATCCGGATCCGTCGAAGCCGTCCGTCTCCGACCAAACGATCGCGCGCGGCAAGCAGATCGTGCTGAACGGCGACGCCGCGAAGGACATCCCCGCCTGCGCGGCCTGCCACGGCAAGGGGCTGACGGGCATGGAGCCCGCGATCCCCGGCTTGGTCGGCCTGCACGCCGACTACATCAGCGCGCAGCTCGGCGCGTGGCGCTCGGGCACGCGTCATGCGAAGGTGCCCGATTGCATGCATGAAATCGCGACGCGCTTGAGCGATGACGACGTGAACGCCGTCTCCGCGTGGCTCTCCACGCAGCCCGCTCCGCAAAATCCTGTACCGGCTCCGGCCCGCTCGTTGAAGACTCCGCTTGCTTGCGGTAGCGAACCGCAATAAGCGTGAGGAGAGACACCAAATGAAACGCAAGTCCCTGTTCGCTTTGTCGGCCGTCGTTCTGGCGGCCGCCGCACTCGTTCCTGTCCTGTGGTCGGGCGGCGACAACCTGCACAACGGCACAGCGGCAGCCGCCACGCCCGCCGATCAGGCAGCGCTCGTCAAGCGGGGCGAGTACCTCGCTCGCGCCGGCGACTGCATCGCCTGTCACACCGTGCGCGGCGGCCAGCAGTTCGCGGGCGGCCTGCCGATGGCCACGCCGTTCGGCACGCTCTATACACCGAACATCACGCCCGAGGACGAGCACGGCATCGGCAAATGGTCGTCGGACGACTTCTACCGCGCGCTGCACACGGGCCGCTCGAAAGACGGCAGCCTCCTCTACCCGGCGTTCCCGTTCGCGAGCTACACGAAGGTGTCGCGCGCCGATTCCGACGCCATCTACGCGTATCTGCGCTCGGTCCCGCCCTCGGCGACGCCGAGCCGTCCGCACGAGCTGCGTTTCCCGTTCAACAACCGCAACCTGCTGATCGGCTGGCGCACGCTCTTCTTCAGTGAAGGCGAGTACAAGGACGATCCGACGAAGTCGGTCGAATGGAACCGCGGCGCTTACCTCGTCGAAGGTCTCGGCCACTGCTCGATGTGCCACACGTCGATCAACCTGATGGGCGGCCCGGTGAACTCGGCGGCCTTCGCGGGCGGCCTGATCCCGCTGCAGAACTGGTATGCGCCGTCGCTTACGTCGAACAAGGAAGCGGGGCTTGGCGACTGGGACATCAAGGAAATCGCCGGTTTGCTGAAGAACGGCGTGTCCGAGCGCGGCGCGGTGTTCGGCCCGATGGCGGAAGTCGTGCACAATAGCCTCCAATACCTGTCGGACGACGATGTTCGCGCGATGGCGACGTACCTGAAGACGATCCCGCAAAAGAGCGAAGCGCCGGAGACGATGCAGTACGAAACGTCGGAGAAGTTCGGCGACGCGCTGCTGCAACAGGGCAAGAAGATCTACGCGGACGCCTGCGCGAAGTGCCACGCCGATAACGGCCTGGGCAAACCGCCGGCATATCCGCCGCTCGCGAACAATCCGTCGATCCAAATGCCTTCGGCGGTCAATCCGATCCGCATGGTGTTGAACGGCGGCTATCCGCCGAGCACCGACGGCAATCCGCATCCGTACGGCATGCCGCCGTTCGCGCAATCGCTGTCGAATCAGGAAGTCGCGGCTGTCGTCACGTACATCCGGATGTCGTGGGGCAACCACGGCACGCCGGTGTCGCCGCAGCAAGTGAGCGACCTGCGCTCGGCGCCGCTCGATTAAACGCATGACGAGCGAAGGGCGCGGCCAAGCGGGCAACCGCGGCCGCGCCCTTCGCATTTCCAGGGCCGGCAAACCACCGTGCCCGCCCAAGCGGCCGGCCGGTGCGCAAATGAGCGCCGCGTTCGCGTGTTGCGCGCCTCGCGCGTGCTTAAGCCAACGGCCCACATCCGCATACTCAGAAACACCTATGTCATTCGATTCCCTTGGCTTGTCCGAACCGCTGGTGCGAGCCGTCAATGAGCTTGGCTACACCTCGCCCACGCCCATCCAGAAACAAGCGATCCCGGCCGTGCTGGGCGGTGGCGACCTGCTCGCCGGCGCCCAGACGGGCACAGGCAAGACCGCCGGCTTCACGCTGCCGATCCTGGAACGCCTCGCCGCATCTCAGCGCTCGACGGACAAGCGCGCGGTGCGCGCGCTGATCCTCACCCCGACGCGCGAGCTCGCCGCGCAGGTGGAGGAAAGCGTGCGCGCTTACGGCAAGTACGTGAAGCTGAAATCGACGGTGCTGTTCGGCGGCGTCGGCATCAACCCGCAGATCGACGCATTGAAGCGCGGCGTCGACATCGTCGTCGCGACGCCGGGGCGCCTGCTCGATCACATGCAGCAAAAGACGATCGATGTGTCGCAGCTCGACATCCTCGTGCTCGACGAAGCCGATCGCATGCTCGACATGGGCTTCATCCACGACATCAAGCGCGTGCTCGCGAGGCTTCCGGCGAAGCGCCAGAACCTGCTCTTCTCGGCGACGTTCTCCGACGAGATCAAGGCGCTCGCCGACAGTCTGCTCGATGCGCCGGCGCTGATCGAAGTCGCACGCCGCAACACGACGGCCGAGCTCGTCTCGCAAAAAATTCACCCCGTCGATCGCGACCGCAAGCGCGAACTGCTCACGCATCTGATTCGCCAGCACAACTGGTTTCAGGTGCTGGTCTTCACGCGCACGAAGCACGGCGCGAACCGGCTCGCCGAGCAGTTGACGAAGGATGGCATCAGCGCGCTTGCGATCCATGGCAACAAGAGCCAGTCGGCGCGCACGCGCGCATTGAGCGAGTTCAAGGACGGCACGCTGCAGGTGCTCGTCGCGACCGATATCGCCGCGCGCGGCATCGACATCGACCAGCTGCCGCATGTGGTCAACTACGATTTGCCGAACGTGCCGGAAGACTATGTGCACCGGATCGGCCGCACGGGGCGCGCGGGTGCGAGCGGCGAAGCGGTATCGCTCGTTTGCGTCGACGAGCTGCAGCTGCTCAAGGACATCGAGAAGCTCATCAAGCGCTCGGTGCCGCAGGAGGTCATCGCCGGCTTCGAGCCCGATCCGAATGCGAAACCCGAACCGATTCAGCTGCGCAGCGGCCAAGGCGGCAGGGGACGCAATCAGCAGCCGAAGCCGCGCTCGCCGCAAAGCGAGAGCAAGCCGCAACAGCCTGCACGCCCACGCAAGGAGCAAACGGAGCGCGTGGCTCAGCCGGCGGCGCGCCGCGAAGGAAACGGCGCACAAAAGCCGTCGCAAAACGCGTCAAGCCATACACGTGGGCAAGCGAAGCGCGATCCGCAGCACAACGCACGGCCGCAAGGAAAGGGCCAGCCGGCATCGGCGCAGGAACCTCGCGGCAGCCAGCCCGCGAACGAGCGGCGCGATAACGCGAGCGGCAATCGCAAGCGTCACAGCGACCCCGGCACTTTGCTCGGCGGCAAGCCAAGCACACCGGCACGAGCGGCAAGCAACCGTCAGCGCGAACGCTGATCGCCGGCCGCTCGCTCGGCGGCTTGCCGCAGGAGCGCAATTTGCCGCTGCCAGCGAGCGAGCACCGCGTCCCTTCCCTCACCCTCTTCGAGCTCGAACGCGATGCCGCTCGTGAGACGCGCGTAGCGCACCCGTTGCGCTTCGCCGGCCTCGATCGAGGCGACGTAGCACGCGAGCCCGCTTGCTGCCTCATGCGCGTGGCTCGCGTTGATGGCATCGGTGCCGTCGGCAAGCGGCTCGACATTCAATTGCACTTGATAGAACGCCTCATCGTGCACGAAGGCGAGCGCCGCTCGCGCGCGTTCGCGTTGGGCTCGCCGGCTGAGCGAACGCGCCGCGCGCGAGCTCGGCCATAACGCGAAACAAAGCGTGCGCGCATCGGGCGCATAGAGCTCGCCCAGGCTCAAAAGCGAAGTGCGCAAGTGGCCGTTTGCATCGAGCGTCGTCAGCGAGGCGGTAAAGCCCGCCTTTTCCGCGAGCGCCGTGCCATCGAACAAGGCACGCAACTCAGGCGGCCATTCGTCGAACACGCGCTGCTCGAGCGCGTGCTCGCGAGAGGAGATATCGGTCATGAGCAAAGGCTTGGCGAGCGGCTTGGAAGGTCGGAGTTGCAAAAATGCACGAAGCGTTATCTTGCATTAACGGAAGAACACATGCTGCGCAACCTTCGCGAGCGGATAGTGCACGCGTGACTGAATCCGCGCCGGAATATCGAGCGGCTTGAGCAGCATCTTCACGCACATGTCGGCCGACAGGTTACGCCGCACGAACGCATTGATGCGCGCGGCGCGCTCGCGGTTGTAGACCGAATCGTGCACCCGTTCGGGATAGCGAATCGAAATCACGTGCCGCAGCGCAATTTCGGAGTCCTCGCTTTTAATCTCCATCACCCGGCGCATCAGCGCGCCGAGCACGGCAAGCCGCCCGTTGCCCTCGATCTTGTTGTACTTCTTGAAGTACTTGAAAAAGTGCTTGTAATGACGGACCTCATCGCTGCGGATGTGGTCCGTGATCTCTTTGAGCACAGGTTCGTCGGAGCACTCGTTGATCGCGCGATAAAGCGTCGCCGTGCCCGTCTCAACGACACAGCGCGCCACCATCTCGAGCGCGCGCGTCTTCTCGAAATCCTCGACCGAACACGTCCTCGAATACTCCTCGAAGAAATTGCGAAACGCAGTATCCCAATCGAACTCGGGCCATACGTGCCCGATGTATGCCTTCAACGCCCGCCCATGCTGCAGCTCCTCGGGCTCCCATTCGCGGTTGAGCCACGCGGATACTTCGGAGTCGCCGTCGAAGTAGGCGGTGAGATTGCTCGTGTACAGATCGGTGCCGCTTTCGATGAACGAAGCAGCGCATAACAGCAGCAGCAAGTCCTCGTTGACTGCGGCGCGCTGTCGATCGATTCGCGCCAGGTCGATGTCTTCGATACGCCAAGGCATCACATGGTTGGAGTCGGTATGCATTGCGTTGTGCTCCCTAGACGGTGTTCGATCCGCAGGGCTTCACCATGACGCCTGGCGCCGCCCGATCCTCGTAACTGAAACGAACACCGTTCCTTGTATTCGTTGAGCCTTATGTACCCGGCATGGTAGCCGGAGTCCGCTGAAAGTGCTTTGACACTGGAGAGACCGCATCAAGCGCGCCCGGTTCCGACGCTATGCGCAACGCGTTTGAATAAGTCTTCGCCCATGCATTAGACGATTGACTTGTACCCGGCACTTCGCATTACGCGGCGAGTCAGACGGCCGGCCATCGTTGCCGACGGTGCGCAAGCGCCGTCAGAAACCCGCGGCAAGACCATCGCGCCGACTGTCGCTGGCCGCCACGTAACCGCGCTCGCCATCATCGCGATCGAGCTTCCAGATGTACTGGCCGGAGCCGAAGTCCATGTAGGGATCGTCGATCGACTGGATCACATGGCCGCGCGCCTCGAGCGCCTGCGCGACGCCGGGCTCGAACGTCGCCTCGACGTCGAGCGTGAAGTCGCGATTGACCTTCCAGCGCGGCGCATCGCAAGCCGCTTGCGGCTGCTGACCGTAATCGACCATACGCACGATCGACTGCACATGGCCTTGCGGCTGCATCTCGCCGCCCATCACGCCGAAGCTCATCACGGGCCGCTCGCGTCCGTCGATGCGTTCGGTCACGAATGCCGGGATGATCGTATGGAACGGCCGCTTGCCGCCTTCGACGACATTCGGCGAACGCGGATCCATCGAAAAGCCGCAGCCTCGATTGTGTAGCGCGATCCCCGTGCCGGGCACGACGAGACCCGAGCCGAAGCCCATGTAATTCGACTGGATGAAGCTCACCATCATGCCGCGCTCGTCGGCCGCGGTGAGGTAGATCGTGCCGCCCGCGCGCGGCATGCCGAACGCGAAGCGCGTCGCGCGTTTCGGGTCGATCAGCGCGGCGCGCGACGCGAGGTAGGCGTCGCCGAGCATCTGCGCGGGCGTCACATCCATCGAGCGCGGATCGGCCACATAGCGATAGACATCGGCGAATGCGAGCTTCATCGCCTCGATCTGCATGTGCTGCGAATCGACGCCGTCGCGCGTGAGCGCGCCCAAGTCGAAGCGCTCGAGGATGCCAAGCGCGATCAGCGCCGCGAGGCCCTGTCCGTTCGGCGGAATTTCGTGGATCGTGAAGCCGCGGTAGTCTTTGCTGATCGGCTCGACCCAGTCGGCACGATAGCCGCGCAAATCGTCGAGCGTGAGCGCACCGCCCCCCTCGCGCGCGAACGCGGCCATGCGCGCGGCAAGCTCGCCTTCGTAGAACACGCGAGGCCCCTGCTGCGCGATAAGACGCAAGGCGCTCGCGTGATCGGGAAAGCGCACGAGCTCGCTCACCTGCGGCGCTCGTCCGCGCGGCATGAACGTGTCCGCGAAGCCGGGCTCGTTCTTCAGCTCCGGCACCGCCGCCGCCCACTTGTGCGCCACGATGGGCGCCACGGCGTGACCGCGCTCGGCGATTTCGATCGCGGGCGCCATCAAATCGGCGAAGGGCAGCGAACCGAATCTGCCATAGAGCGCCTCCCAGCCGGCGATGACGCCTGGCACCGTGACAGTGTCCCAGCCGCGCCTCGGCTGCCGCGCCACGCCTGCCTGCTCGCCATGCCGGCGCTTGAAGTAATCGACGCTCCAGGCGGCCGGCGCGACGCCTGAGGCGTTCAGCCCCTGCAGCTTGTCGCCGTCCCACACGAGCGCGAAGGCGTCGCCGCCAAGCCCGCACGACACGGGCTCCACAACGGTCAGCGCCGCCGCCGCCGCAATGGCCGCATCGACGGCATTGCCGCCTTGCCAGAGCATGCGCAACCCCGCCTGCGCCGCGAGCGGATGCGACGTTGAAACGATGTTGCGGGCGAACACGGGCAGGCGCGCGGTGGGGTACGGGTTATGCCAGTCGAAGCGGGTCATGCGGGGGCCTCGCGGTGGAAACGGTTTTTGCCTCAAAAGGAGCCGGAACGAAAGTTTTACAATACGCTCACTTCAACCGCCATGCCGACGCCGCAACGCCATGACTCGAGACCCTCGCCTCAGCCTGAACGCACGTCAACAGGAATTGCTCGAGTGGGTGCAGCGCGACGGCTTCGTGACGGTCGACGATCTTGCCGCGCATTTCGCGGTGACGCCGCAGACGATCCGGCGCGATGTGAACTGGCTCTCGGACATGAACCTGCTGCGCCGCTACCACGGCGGCGCAAGCCTGCCAACGAGCTCCGAGAACGTCTCGTACACGGCTCGCCAGCGGATGTTCCATGACGAAAAGCGTCGCATCGCCGCGCTCGTCGCCACGCACATTCCCGATCAGGCGTCGCTCTTCATCAATCTCGGCACGACGACGGAGGAAGTCGCGCGCGCGCTCAACCGTCATCGCGGCTTGCGTGTCGTCACGAACAACCTGAATGTCGCCAATCTGATGAGCGGCTACCCCGACTGCGAGTTGCTCGTCACGGGCGGTATCGTCCGGCCGTGGGACAAGGGCATCGTCGGCGAGCTCGCTATCGAGTTCATCCGGCAGTTCAAGGTCGACTTCGCGATCATCGGCACCTCGAGCATCGAAACCGACGGTACGCTGCGCGACTTCGACACCCGCGAGGTGCGCGTGGCTCAGGCGATCATCGAGCATGCGCGAACGATCTTTCTCGCCGCCGACCACTCGAAGTTCGGCCGCCCGGCACTCGTGCGCCAGGGGCATATGAGCCAGATCGACGCCCTCTTCACCGATGCGCCCGTGCCGGCCGATATGACCGACGCGATCGAGGCCGCCGGGACCCAGGTCTACGTCGCCGCGGCCGGCCAGGCCGCGGACCAGGCAGCCGGCTAACGGCTTGATCTTGGCGGCTTGGTCTTGGCGGCTCGGCTTGGCGCCCCCGCGATCCGCCCGTGGAGCACGCGGCAATTCATCGGATGTTAAGTGCCCCACTAATCCGGCGCGATTTCACGTGTTGCACCGCACGCAACAGTTAAAGTGAATTCGCGAAAGTGCCGAAGCGGGCGAACCGCTTCTTAAGGGTCCGAATGTCAAAGGGAAAATTTTCTGGGGACTATTTGGATAAGCCCTTGCACTTGTCTACACTCCAGTTCCCCGGCGCACGCCCCCAGCGCGCGTTTCGATAGACGCTTCCCTACCGCGACAGGTCGAGTGCGCGGTATCCCCAGCCCGGGGTTGCCGAGGCAGTCGCATTGACCATGGAGAGTACGATGCTGAGTCCGCATGAATTCGCCACGTTGCTACTAGTCAAAGATGCCCCCCATCAGGTCGACATGAACCGGGATGAGCTCGACGCATTGCTCGAGCAGCAACTCGTGCAACTCGAGAGCCTCGCTTCCGGGCATCAGCAATGGCGCGTGACCGAGTCGGGCGACTCGGCGATCAAAGCCATCAAGCGTTTCTCTTAGTTGATCCTCTTTCCGAGCGCGCGGCTCGCGGCGTACATGCCGGAGACGCAAAAACGCTCATGCGCCCGTGTGGCGCACAAAACGAGTCGGGGTCCGACTCGGTTCTGCGGCGAGCAGCCCGGCCCCATGTGGCCCTGTCCTGCTCGCCTCATTGTTTGAGGCCGCTCATTCTCGATGCATTGAGTTCCGGCGCCGGCCGGCACGTGAATAGCACTCGCGAAACCCCTTAGCCTCCGCGCAATGTCGGATCGGTCGGCTCGCGCCAGTCGATCGCCCTTACGCGTTCGCCGTTGAAGAAGGTTGCCCACGCCGCCCGCGCATCCGCACCGCCCGCCGAGAGTTGCGCGTGATGCTGCGCGACCGATGCCTGGAAAGCGCAGTAATCGTCTTTCGAGAGCCGCCCTCGCCGATAAGCGACATAGGCGTCGTAAAAGGCCGAATACACGGACGCGGCATCGTCGTCGTAGTCGGCCGACACGCCGCACATCGCTTGCAGCGCCGCAAACGACGGTGCACCGAATGTGCCGCTCAATTGCGGCGTTGCCACGCAGCCGGTGATGAGCGCCGCCGCCGCCCCCGCCGCACCGACCATCCAGATTCCACGCATCGCACACCTCGCCACTTATTTCTGAGATGGTAGCGCCGTCGCCGCGCGTTTTCACTCCCCCCTGCCGCTTGGCGCTGTGCGTAGCCCGGCCTGATTTGTCGCCGTTTATTTTTTTATAAATGCTCGATAAATTTTGAAAAAGAACTCATGAACTTCGATTGATTGTCCTTTCGGAAACAACTTTATGTCGCCATTCATCGCCGAATTCCTCGGCACGGCGCTGCTCGTGCTGCTGGGCAACGGCGCCGTCGCCAACGTGCTGCTCGCACGCACCAAAGGCAAGGGCGCGGACCTCATCGTCATCGTCTGGGGCTGGGCGATGGCCGTGTTCATCGCCGTCTATGTAAGCGCTTCCTTTAGCGGCGCGCATCTGAACCCCGTCGTCACCGTAAGCCTCGCGCTCGCCGGCAAGTTCGCCTGGGCCAAGGTGGGCGGCTACGTCGCCGCGCAGATGCTGGGCGGCATGGCCGGCGCGTTGCTGGTCTGGCTCGCCTACCGCCAGCATTTCTCGACGACCCACGACGCCGATGTCAAGCTCGCCTGCTTCTGCACGGCGCCCGCGATCCGCAGCGTGCCGCATAACCTGCTCACCGAAATGATCTGCACGTTCGTGCTGATACTCGGCGTGCTTTACCTCGCCTCGCCGCAAGTCGGCTTGGGCGCGCTCGACGCGCTGCCGGTCGGCTTGCTCGTGCTGGGCATCGGCATCTCGCTCGGCGGCCCGACGGGCAACGCGATGAGCCCCGCGCGCGACCTCGCGCCGCGCCTCATGCACGCGCTGTTGCCGATTCCAGGCAAGCGCGGCAGCGACTGGCGCTACGCGTGGGTTCCCGTCTGCGGGCCGTTAGCGGGCGGCGCGATAGCCTCGTGGGTCTACACCCACGCGCATTGACCGCGCGAGCGCAACTGACCGAAGGGCAGCTACGCGCCGCGTCAGGCCTTAAACCGCTTCGTGCACGCAGCACTCGCGCTCGGCCGCCTGCGCAAGCGAGCGCCGGAATTCGACCAGCTCCTTGATCGTCAGCATCGGCAGCCCATGCGCCGCCGCGAAGCGCTCGACATCGGCACCACGCGTCATCGTGCCGTCCGGGTTCATCAGCTCGCACAGCACACCCGCTGGCTTCAAGCCCGCCAGCACGGCGAGATCGACGGTGCCTTCGGTATGGCCACGGCGCACGAGCACGCCGCCCGGCACCGCGCGCAGCGGGAACACGTGGCCGGGGCGCGCGAGGTCCTCGGGCTTCGCGTCCTCGGCGATGGCGGTGCGAATCGTCGTCACGCGGTCGGCCGCGGACACGCCGGTGCTCACGCCATGACGCGCCTCGATCGACACCGTGAACGCCGTGCCGTGGCGGCTTTCGTTGCGCGCCACCATCGGCGGCAAGTCGAGCACGCGAATGGTCTCGTCGGGCAAGCAGAGGCACACGATGCCGCTGCATTCGCGGATGAGGAGAGCCATCGTTTCGACGGTAAGCCGCTCGGCGGCAACGATCAGATCGGCTTCGTTCTCGCGGTCGTGATCGTCCTGCAGGACGACGGCGCGCCCCGCGCGCAACGCTTCGAGCGCGGCGGCGATGCGCGGCGGCACCGCTTCGGGATGAAGCGCCAAGAGCGGAAGTTCGGCCAAGGCCGTGGAGACGGGTAAGGACATATGAAACGCTCCTCGCAATGAGAATGGGCGAAAAACGTTTCAGGGCATCGCAAACAGACAGAACGGCAGCGCGCGCTGCCCGGCGGAGAAGCCTCGCGGCGCGCGTGGTGACGAACGTGGCTATCTGCGCATCTTCTTCCATCCGGACTGTGACCGTCGGCTCTGGCTTCGCACCAGATCTGCTGACCCCGCGACGCAACGGCATGGCCGACTCGACGCGGGCGCTCGCGGGCTCGCCGGCACATGGCCGACATACCGCCGGTGGGGAATTCCGCCCCGCCCTGAAGACGCACTGATTTGCCGGCTCAGAACCGGCGGAACGCAGGATACAACAGCGGCGTCAGATTTGCAGGGAAGCGGCGCGCCCGGTCAGTGCGCCGCGCCATGGCCAATCGAGCGCGCGGTCGAACGCTTAAGCCCGCACAGTCGCTCGGCCCCAGGTGGGATTACATCGCCCAGGCCGCCGCTTGCCGGGCCCGGCAGTGCCGAACAGCTTATAATCACCGGTTAAGCGGTACGCATCCGGCACTCGGTTGCGCTTGCCGCGCATTGCAGCCTGTCCCCGAATATTTCGGGCCCGCTGCCCGTTTTCTCAACTCCTACGCCCCCAGGTCAACCACTGCGAACGGCGAGCTTCATGACAAAGAAAGTGTATGTAAAGACCTTCGGCTGCCAGATGAACGAGTACGACTCCGACAAGATGGTCGACGTGCTTGGCGCAGCGGAAGGTCTCATCAAGACCGACTCCCCCGAAGACGCGGACGTCATTCTCTTCAACACGTGCTCCGTGCGTGAAAAGGCGCAGGAAAAAGTCTTCTCCGATCTCGGCCGCGTGCGCGAGCTCAAAGAGGCGAAACCCGATTTGCTGATTGGCGTCGGCGGCTGCGTCGCGAGCCAGGAAGGCGCGGCAATCGTCGCGCGCGCGCCCTACGTCGATCTGGTATTCGGCCCTCAAACTTTGCACCGTCTGCCCCAGATGATCGACAAGCGCCGCGCGAGCGGCCGGCCTCAAGTCGACATCTCGTTTCCCGAAATCGAAAAGTTCGATCACCTGCCCCCGGCGCGCGTCGAAGGCCCGAGCGCGTTCGTCTCGATCATGGAAGGGTGCAGCAAGTACTGCAGCTATTGCGTCGTGCCCTACACGCGCGGCGAGGAAGTGTCGCGCCCGCTCGACGACGTGCTCACCGAGATCGCCGGCCTCGCCGATCAGGGCGTGCGCGAAGTCACGCTGCTCGGGCAGAACGTGAATGCCTACCGCGGCGCGCTCACCGTGGGCGCCGCCGAGATCGCCGATTTCGCGACGCTGATCGAATACGTGGCCGACATCCCCGGTATCGAGCGCATCCGCTATACGACGTCGCACCCGAAGGAGTTCACGCAGCGTCTGATCGACGTCTATGCGAAGGTCGACAAGCTCGTCTCCCACCTGCATCTGCCCGTGCAGCACGGCTCGGACCGCATCCTGATGGCCATGAAGCGCGGCTACACGGTGCTCGAGTACAAATCGGTGATCCGCCGCCTGCGTGCGATCCGGCCGGACCTGTCGCTGTCCACCGACATCATCGTCGGCTTTCCGGGCGAGACCGAGGCCGACTTCGATAAGACGATGGCGCTCGTCCACGAGATGGGCTACGACACGAGCTTCTCGTTCATCTACAGCCCGCGCCCCGGCACGCCGGCGGCGAACCTGCACGACGACACACCGCGCGAAGTAAAACTGAAGCGCCTTCAGCACCTGCAATCGACGATCGATGCAAATGTCGTGCGCATCAGCAAGTCGATGGTTGGCAAGGTCGAGCGCATTCTCGTGGAAGGGCCTTCGCGCAAGGACCCGACCGAGCTCGCGGGCCGCACGGCGAACAATCGCGTCGTCAACTTTCCGGCACCACCTGCTGCGCACGCACGCCTCATCGGGCAAATGATCGATGTGCGCATCAACCACGCCTACCCGCATTCGCTGCGCGGCGAGCTCATTCTTGCAGCGTAAGCGACTCACCAAGACAAGGATGACTCTTTCGCCTTGAAGACTGCCCAGCCCCTGGAATTCACCGCGCCGCGCGATGACAACGCGCGCCTTGCCAACCTTTGCGGCCCGCTCGACGAAAACCTGCGGCAAATCGAGCAGGCCCTTGACGTAACCCTGCAACGCCGCGGCTCTCGCATCGCCATTCGCGGGCGCGGCGCGAAACTCGCGCTGGGCGCGCTCGAAACGTTCTACAACCGCGCGCGCGAGCCGCTCTCGGTGGATGACATTCAGCTCGCGCTCGTCGAAGCACGCCATCCGGGCCACCGCCCGTCGCCGGACGACGAGGGCGAGGAGGCGCACAACCGCTACGATCCCGATCACCCGTTCGACGAGCCCGTGGGGCTCGACGATGAAGACCTCGAGGAACTCGGGCCGAAGCTCTACACGCGCCGCGCGGATTTGCGCGGACGCACGCCCGCGCAGCGCGAGTATCTGAAGCAGATCGTCTCGCACGACGTGACCTTCGGCGTCGGCCCGGCAGGCACGGGCAAGACGTATCTGGCCGTCGCGTGCGCCGTCGATGCGCTCGAGCGCGACCAGGTGAAGCGCATGGTGCTCACGCGTCCGGCGGTCGAGGCGGGCGAGCGCCTGGGCTTCTTGCCGGGAGACCTCGCGCAGAAGGTCGACCCCTACCTGCGCCCGCTCTACGACGCGCTCTACGACCTGCTCGGCTTCGACAAGACCGCGAAGATGTTCGAGCGGCAGATGATCGAAATCGCGCCGCTCGCGTACATGCGTGGACGCACGCTCAATCACGCGTTCATCATCCTCGACGAAGCGCAGAACACGACGCCCGAGCAGATGAAGATGTTCCTCACGCGCATCGGCTTCGGCTCGAAGGCGGTCGTGACGGGCGATACGACGCAGGTCGATTTGCCGCGCGGCGCGAAGAGCGGGCTCATCGAAGCGCAGCAGGTGCTCGCGAACGTGCGCGGCATCGCACTCACGCGCTTCACCAGCGCCGATGTGGTGCGCCATCCGCTTGTCGCGCGCATCGTCGACGCGTACGACAGGCACGGGAAGAAAGACGATGTCGCTCCGCTCGACGGGCGTTGACGCGGCGTAGCCTTCAACTTGACCCCGGCCCCCCATACCCCATGTCCCGCGCGCCCAAACTGACGCTGACGCTGCAATTTCCTGCGGCGAAGGCTTACCCGAGTCACAAGGCGCTGCTCTCGCGCGCGAGCGTCGCGAGCTGGATCAAGGCGTCGCTCTTCGCCGACGGCGAGCTGACCGTGCGCTTCGTCGACACCGACGAAGGCCGCACGCTGAACCGCACCTATCGCGGCAAGGACTACGCGACGAACGTGCTCACGTTCGCCTATGCCGAAAGCGAAGATGATCCGGTCACGGGCGACCTCATCATCTGCTGCCCGGTCATCGAGGAGGAAGCGACTGAGCAGGGCAAGCCGCTGGCGGCGCATTACGCGCACATGATCGTGCACGGCGCGTTGCATGCGCAGGGCTACGATCACGAAGCCGAGGACGAAGCCCAGGAGATGGAGGCGCTCGAAACCGAGATTCTCGGCCGGCTCGGCTTCGCCGATCCATACGCGGACCGCGATCGCTGAGCGTTCGCCTTAAGCCCCAAGCCCCAAGCCCCAAGCCCCTGCCGCGCAATGTCCGACACGACCCTCGAAACC